>JAFWAG010000074.1 GCA_017507765.1 Alphaproteobacteria bacterium
AAAAAAGAGCTAAAAGCTCTAAAATTGGCGTTCCCAACGGGAGTCGAACCCGTGTTACCGGCGTGAGAGGCCGATGTCCTAGGCCACTAGACGATGGGAACCTAAAACGTATATGGTGCTTACTACAGGAAAAAAGCTTCCTTAGCAAGACTTTTATTAACTTCTTTCTTTAATCGCTAAGCTGTTTAACTGAGCGCAAGCCTGTTTCCATGCGGTTTCCGCTTCGATAGCCTTGACCTTTGCAACAGAAAACTTTTCGCTTAATTCCGTTAAGCCCAAAGTGTTTAAAGCCTTGCTAAACCTTTCCGCACTTATCGGATTGCGGTCAAAGTCATAATGCGGATAGTTCATGCTTAAAGCACGATTTTTGAAGGAAACATTCATCGTCTTTCCTTCGTTGATAATCTTTGCAACGGTAGACATATTGTGCCGTAATGTTTCTTTCGTTCCCGTTGAACAAAAAACAAATCCAGTGCTTTCCTTACAAGAAGCAGACTTTATGGTTTCAATCATCGCTTCGAGAACATCGACTTGATGAGCGTTTTGATAGAGTTTCGGCATATATAGTTCCTTTGTGGGTATATTTTTGTCAACAAAAGATAATCTATGCTTATTCTCCTTTAAAGTCAAGCCTTATCTTACGGATTACATAGCCTTGTGAGCTTAGGATAACTATTCTTTCGGCTTTGCCGCCGCCGTTAATGGTGAGGCAGATGTTCTCTCCGCAGTCTTGGACGGAGGATATTTTACTGCCTTGCGTTTCGGAAATCAGAGTTTCGGGAACTTTTACTTCTGCGGTGTTGACTATTTTGGGGACTTTCGTGTCGTTTTTGCGGTTGGCAAGGCCGTAAATGACGGCGCCGACACCCAAAATAATCAATGAGGTCATGATAATTACGACACCTTGGATTGCTTTTAACTTGTTCATTTCTCTCTCCTTCGTTATTTTGCCTAGAAGATAGGAGATAAACAAAAAATGGCAACTGAAAATATCTTTTCGGCAGAAGTAAAGACAGAGGACGCAGGTCAAAGGCTGGATAAATGGTTGGTGGCGGCTTTTCCTGACTTGTCGCGGACACGAGTCGCTTCGCTTATGGCGGAGGGTGTGCTGTTTAAAAACGGAGAAGCTTTTTCTGATGCTTCCTATAAGGTAAAAGCTGATGAAGCCTATGCTTTGCGAGTGCCGGAAGCCGTCGAGTCGGAACCGGTTCCCCAAGACATAAAGCTTGATATCCTTTATGAAGACGAAGATATCGTGGTGGTGAATAAACCGGCGGGAATGGTGGTTCACCCCGGAGCCGGTAATTATGAAGGAACATTGGTTAATGCTTTGCTGTTTCATTGCCAAGATTCTTTGTCCGGTATCGGCGGCGTGAAACGTCCGGGAATCGTCCATCGTATTGATAAAGAAACCAGTGGTATTTTAGTGGTTGCCAAGAATGATGCAGCTCATCATGGGTTGGCGGAACAGTTTGAAGTTCACAGTATTGAACGAATGTATCAGGCGATAGTTTGGGGCGTTTTAAATCCTTTGTCCGGTACGATAAACGGCAATATTGCCCGCAGTAAACTTAATCGTCAGAAGATGGCTTTGGTGAAAACCGGAGGAAAAGAAGCCATTACCCATTATAAAGTTGTCGAGTCTTTGCAAAACCGTGCTTTGGCTTTGGTGGAATGTAACTTGGAAACCGGAAGAACCCATCAAATCCGTGTTCATCTTACTTCTCTTGGTCACCCTTTGGTCGGGGATAAAGTGTATGGCGGTAAACAAAGATATATGAAGAATGTTATTGCGCCGGAAGCAAGAATGCTTGCCGAAGATTTTCCAAGGCAGGCTTTGCACGCTGCGGTTTTAGGATTTGAACACCCAAAAAGCGGTGAGCTGTTGCGCTTTGAAGCTCCGATGCCGGAGGATATGCAAAAACTTTTGGCTGCTTTGCGGTAATAAAAAGAAAGCCCGTAAAATTATACGGACTTTCCATGTAGGAGTTAGAAACTAATCCACAAATTATTTTTAACCCTGACGCGCTTTAAAACGGGGATTCTTCTTGTTAATAATGCGGACACGTCTTTTGCGAATAACGACAATGCAATTTTTGTCGCGGGCTTTCGCAGACTTAAGGGAGTTACGGACTCTCATTTTAACCTCTTCTCAACCGATAACCGGAATATAAAAAATTGTTCAAGGTGGCGGATTTTATGCCTTTATTGCCGCTCTGTCAATAAGATTTATTGCTTTTCCGCCTTTATCCCAATATAGGACAACTTTGTTGCGAGTCGCAAGACTTCGGCAAAATAATTATCCCCTCTGGCTGTCCAAAGGGGATAACGGGGTTTTGTATTTTATTTAAAGAAAACCAAAACGCTGTGCGCTGACAACGGCTTGGGTACGATTGTCTGCTCCAAGGTTCTTTAATAAGGCATTGATGTGCAGTTTTACGGTGGCTTCCGAAACGCTCATCTCATAAGCAATCTGCTTGTTGGAAAGACCTTTGCCAAGGTGGCCAAGTACTTCAACCTGACGATTGGTAAGGATTTTCCCGTCCGGAAGACGGCATTCCAACGGATTGGTTGCAATCCTTCCCTTCTTTAAAAAGGCAGGGGGAATATATAAGCAATCATTTATCATCAGCTGTAATGCGCTGGTGAATATGGGTGCTTCGTAACGTTTGGGAATATAACCGTAACAGCCGGCTTCAAGTATATAATTGATAATATCTTTATCTTCATTGTCAGCAATGAATACAATTTTAGATGATTTAGCGTTCGCTAAAATATTTTTTAGTCGTTGGCGCCATTCGCTGCCAAGCATTTCAAAACTTAACAAAAGAAAGTCAAAATTATTATTTCTA
Organism: Alphaproteobacteria bacterium; assembly: GCA_017507765.1. GTDB lineage: Bacteria > Pseudomonadota > Alphaproteobacteria > CACZRW01 > CACZRW01 > RGIG5556. The sequence continues at coordinate 2,853 of JAFWAG010000074.1, forward strand.
CCAGTTAAAGAAAAAACATTATGTAAATTATTGCTTTCGGTTATTTCAATAGATGCGTCCATATGTTTTACGTAATCGCATACTTTTTTACGAAATGTATCGTTATTTTCAGCTATTAAAATCTTCATTAAAAATCTCCATTAAAAAATAAGTATAAATAAAAATAATCTACTATGGGTGGAAAAAATACCTCCACCTTCAATCCATCATAAATACATTCTTTTATCTTGCAATAATTTTATTTACCCTCCTTCTTTCAGAAAGACATTCTTTTTGCAAAGATGATATTGCAAAATGGCAGATTTCCTTAGATATTAAAGTTATAACCGAAAGGAAAGGGGGGTAATACCCTAACCTATTTATCTAGTTTAATCCCCAAAGATAAGCTTTTAAGCTTTTTAAAGAAAAATGCTTTTAATCAAATGTTTAGTAGTTTGAGGCGGAGCCAATGGATATAAGACATAGTAATGGGGGTAAAAATGAATATTACCAAAAATAAACAGAATCAAATTACGACAGTAAGCCTTGAGGGGCGTATTGATACTCTGTCTGCTCCGGAATTAGAAGGATATTTGCTGCCGTTGTTAAGAAAAGATAATCCGGTAATTGTTGTTGATTTGGCAAAAGTAGATTATATATCAAGTGCAGGATTAAGGACGTTTTTAATTGCCAGAAAGCTAGTGGAGACCGTGGAAGGAAAACTGATTTTGCAGAACATGAACCAAAGAGTAAAACAGGTTTTTGATATTACGGGTTTTACGCCTATGTTCGAGGTGCGTTAGTCTTATGTCTGCTTCGTTGACTATAGATGCTGATGAGCAGGAAATAAGCAAAGCGGTTGCTTTTGCGGAGGAGTATATTGCTTCTTTACACTTGTCCCATGATTTGTTTTGTTCGTTTGCGGCGGCTATAGATGAAGTCTTGGCAAATACAATTGCTTATGCCTTTAAAGATAAAAACAAACATCAGATAAAAATATCCCTTAAGGCAGAAAATAAAACCGTAACCGTTGTGGTGGAAGATGACGGAGATGAGTTTAATCCTTTGCTGTTTCCGGTTCCTTGTATCGATGAGCCTTTGTGTGAACGGGCAATTGGAGGCTTGGGAATCCATATACTGAAAAATATTATGGATTCGGTTGCTTATGAACGAAAAGACAATAAAAATATCCTGACTTTGACAAAGGTTGATGACAAATGAAAATTACGACACGGCTTATTTTGCTTTTAATCGGCAGTGTGGGGTTGGTTTATACTATGCTGCAGCTCTATGTGTCGTTTTATTATGCCGATGTGATTAAAAAACAGCTGCAAAATGAATCTGAGCTTTTGACTTCATTGGTGCTGCGCCAAGTTGAAAATATGCAGAAAAGTACTGAACGCTCGGTGGGAAGTTTTGTGCGGGCGATTGAAGTATTTAAGCCAACAGAAAAGCAAATATATCAATACATGACGGATACGTTAGAGACTGCGGGCGGAAATATATATGGTATGGCTTTTGCCTATCCTCCGGAAAAAAGAGTCGCATCGCCGTATGCGTATATCAAAGATAAAAAAGTCGTACGGGTAGATTTGGCAGACCATTATAAATATTATGAATGGCAATGGTTCTCGGCTCCGGTGGCGGAGAAAAAGCCGTTATGGTCTCTGCCTTATTACGATAAATACAGCGAGAATGAGTTTATGACGACTTATTCTTATCCTATCTATAAAAACGGGGTTTTAGAGGGCGTTTTGGCGGCTGATGTATCTTTGCGTTGGTTGAAAGAATATCTGGAGCTTATTTCATACAATAATGAATATATTTTTATTTTGGCGAATGATAACGGAGCTTATATTTCCTATCCCGATAATGCCAAAATCGGTTCCAGTATTATCAATGAAACCAAGAATCCTCAGATTAAAGAGATTGCTTTGAATATGTTACAAGGAAAGACCGGAACAGGGACTTTTTCCCGAAACGGAGAAGATTATTATGTAAATTATACGACGATTCCTTCGGTAAACTGGTCGGTGGGAGTAGTATTTAATGCGGACAAAGCTTCCAGTCTTATCCAAGGGTTGGAGTATAAAAGTATCGCAATCATTGTGGGCGGGCTGTTATTTATTTTGTTCTTAATTGCTTTGGTTGCTCATTCCATAACGGCACCGATTTTAAAGCTTTCGGATTATGTTACCCGCCTTGGAAAAGGGGCTTTGGCAGAGCCGGTTCCAGGAACCAGAGGAAAAGATGAAGTGGCTGTTCTGGCAAGGAATGTTGCCAAGATGCAAAAAGAGTTGGCGCATTATATTAAAGCTTTGAAGACAAGTATTTCGGAAAAAGAGCGTATGGACAGTGAACTTCGGTTGGCTCGTGATATTCAGAAAAGTTTCTTGCCTCGGGAAAATGAAAAAACGCCGGATAATCGCTTCGATGTTGCGGCGATTTTAAAGCCGGCTCGGGAAGTCGGTGGGGATTTATATGATTTCTTTATGGTGGATAAAGACCATGTCTGTTTGGTCATAGGTGATGTGGCGGATAAAGGAGTTCCTGCTTCCATTTATATGGCGGTTACGTTGACGGCTTTGCGGGCTTTGGCTCGGCTTGCTCCTTCGCCGGCTTTGATTCTGACCCGCCTGAATAACTATCTGGTCAGCTATAATGACAGTAATATGTTCGTAACGCTTTTATGTCTGATGATAAATCTTAAAACCGGAGAGGTTTTGGCCGCAGATGCCGGACATGGAATGCTGTATCGTTTGAAAAAAGACCGCTTGCTTAGACCTAAGTTGGAAAAGAACCTTGCTTTGGGTGTGTCCGAAGACGTGCTGTTTACGGAAAGCTCTTTTAAACTTGCCAAAGGTGATGCTCTGTTCCTTTATACCGACGGCGTGTCCGATATTTTAAACGCTGATGATGACAGTTTGGACGAAGCAAACTTGCAAAAGATTCTGTCCGAAGTGCATAATCCGCAAAAATGCTCGGAAAGCTTGGAAGAAATCGCCGGAAAGGTCAGAGCTTTCAGCAAAAAAGACGATATCGAAGATGATACGACTATGCTGTTGTTTGCCTATAGAGGCTAAATTATGGCAAGCCCTTGCTTTTTTTGCAAAACAGTAGTATATACAACGCCAAAAGAGACGAGTCTCTGATAATTTTTGGAGTTTTATTGTATGGCTAAAGAAGAATTGCTCGAATTCACAGGTACGGTTATTGAAAAGTTACCTAATGCTATGTTTCGGGTGCAATTGGAAAACGGGCATGAAATACTTGCCCATACCGCCGGAAAAATGCGGAAGTTCCGCATAAAAGTTATGGTCGGGGATAAGGTGGATATTGAAATGACACCTTATGATTTGGATAAAGGCAGAATTACTTTCCGCCACAAATAAGCTTTATTTTCTTTGCGGCTTTTAGTCCGGCTGAGCATCGTGCCAGCCGCGCCTTTTCTTGTATGCTTTTACCGTGTTGTGCATAAGCATCGCTTTGGTCATCGGGCCAACTCCTTTGGGAACCGGAGTGATTGCTTTGGCTACTTTTAAAGCTTCGGCAAAGTCTACATCTCCCCGAATACTTTTATCCGGCATATAACTTATGCCGACGTCTAAGACTATAGCTCCGGGTTTTATCCAATTGCCTTTAACCATGCCGGGATTGCCTACGGCAACCGCCAAGATATCCGCTTTGACACATATGTCCGGAAGGTCTTTGGTGTGAGAATGGGTAACCGTAACGGTACAATTTTCATTCAGAAGCATTTGCGCCAACGGGCGGCCGACAATGTTGGAACGACCGACAACAACAGCGTTAAGACCGGAAATATCCTTTTCAACACTCTTTAACAGCTTTATACAGCCAAGCGGAGTGCAAGGGACTAAGCAATCTTTCTTTAAGGCTAATAAACCAATGTTTTCGGTGGTGAAACCATCAACGTCTTTATCCGGACGAATGGCAGAGATGACTTTAAACTCGTCAATATGCTCCGGTAACGGAAGTTGGACTAAAACTCCGTCGATTTGCGGGTTTTGGTTTAAATCGTTTACAAGATGCAATAACTCTGCTTCGGAAGCCTCTGCCGGAAGCATATAAAGCAAAGAGGTTATGCCAAGGCTCTCTGCGTGCTTTTGCTTGTAACGGACATATAAAAGGCTGGCAGGATTTTCTCCGACCAAAACCATAGCTAAACACGGAGGAGTCGGTAAACCTTCAACCTCTTGCTTAATCTTTGCCAAGTAACCCTCGGCAATGGATTTACCGTCAATTATGATAGCATCTGCCATAAACTGCACCTTATATCTGCTGTATTTCCGTTTATCAGAATGGTTTTATATCTATCAGATATTCCGCCGATAAGCGAGAGAGAAGTTTTCGGAAAACGTCCTTTCTTTGCCAAAAAAGATAATAATGCTTGATTGGCTTTGCCGTCTGTCGGCGGAGCGTTAACGGTTACCTTTAGCCATGACTTGCCCGCAGAGTCTTCGTAAAAGCCGGAAATGCCGGTACCGGAAGACTTTGGGGTAAGACGGATATAAACTTTAACTCCGTCTTTGGTTTCTTCCCAAAACGGGGGATAATCAGAACTTGAGAGCAATGCGTGCTAAAACCTCGGACACAAAATATAAAAGCAAAATCAAAACAAACGGAGAGAAATCTATGTTCCCGACGGTGGGGACATAACGGCGTATCTTCTGTAATGGCGGGTTTGTTGCCTGATACAAAAAATGTCCGACAGCGGCAACAAAGCGATTGGAAAAATCCAAAACGTTAAAAAATCTCAGCCAGTCGAAGATAATCGCAATAATAAGCAGGTTAATGTAAACGTTAATGGCAATAAGCAGAATCTTTATAAAAGGTATGATAATGATGTCCATTATGGTTTCTCCAGATAATCAGCCATTGCACAAAAGGCGGTAACCGGAACATTTTCGGCTCGCCAAGTCGAAGGAATGTCAGCGATTTTACATAATTCTTCCGGATTACCAAGCGATTTTAAGCTTGAACGAAGCATTTTGCGGCGTTGGTTAAAGGCTGCGGCAACCACTTTTTCCAGTCCCGCAAAGCTTGCCGGAGCAAGAGGATTTTCCCTTGGCTTAAACGATACTAAGGCAGAGGAAACTTTGGGGGCGGGAGTGAAAACTTCCGGAGCCAGAATCATTTTGATTTCGGTTTCGCAAAGCCATTGAGATAATACACTCAACCTGCCATAGTCAGATGTTCCGGGGACGGCGGTTATCCGTTCGGCGACTTCTTTTTGAAACATCAATGTAAGAGAGGAAAAGTCTTTTATTTGTTTCAGCCAGTTAATCAGTAATACCGTAGAAATATTATAAGGAAGGTTCGCAATAATTCTGCGTGGTGCCGGTCCAAGGTCGGAAACATTTATTTTTAAAGCATCGCCGGAGATTATGGTCAGATTGTCCGGATAGCATTTTTTTATTTCTTCCAAAGCACTTAAACAGCGGTCATCTTTTTCAATGACAACCAGATTCTTTACCCCATGAGCAAGCATGGCTCTGGTTAAGCCTCCGGGGCCGGGGCCTACTTCAATAACCGTTCCGGTTTCCGGATTGTCGGATAAGGGAAGGGCTAGCCTCACGATTTTTGCCAATACATTCGTGTCTAAGATAAAGTTTTGCCCAAGGCTTTTCTTCGCCGCAAGTCCATGAGCGGCAATAACTTCTTTTAAAGGAGGAAGATTTACCGTCATCTTTAATCCCGTTTTTCCAAAATGGCAGAGCTACGGATATCACGAAGCTTTCTTTGGGATAATAAATCCAGACGTTCACTTTCAATCATGCGGCGGATTTGGTCGGCACTTGGAAGTTCAATGCCGCTATCTTCGGAAGAGCTTTGGCAAATCATAAAGTAAACATTCTTTTCATCAGATACTAACGGGGCAGAGGGCTTTAAATCCGGAAGGTCTTTTAATAACGCTTGGACATCTTCGGGCAGGGCAGGGAAAGATACTTCACCCAGATTGCCGGAACCTTCGGAAAAAATGCTTTTGCCAAACTGCACAAAGCTTTCGCAAGTGGCAGACTTTTCGCTAAGCTGAGCAGGGAAAGAGGGATTGGCCGCAAGATAAGTTTTCGGAACCGTAATTTTTGCCAGATTAAGAAGCTTGTTCCCGCCGGCATATTTGCGGTCACGGACTAAAATTAAGTGATAGCCGGAAGCGGTTTTTATCGGGAAAGAAACTTGGCCAATACCAAGGCTGCTGATTGCTTCATTAAGTTCTTTTTCTAAGGAACCTTCGGGAACCCAGCCCATGTCTCCGCCGCTTTGGGCAGTCATGGAGGCGGAAAACTGGCGTGCAAGATTTTCAAAGCTGCTTCCCGAATGCAATGCTTCCAAAATCTGCATGGCAGTAGCGTAAACTTCCGAACTTTTTTCTTCGTCTTCTATGGGAAGAAAAATGTCGGCTAATAAAGCTTGGTTTTTATTCGTATCTTCTTTGATGCGGCTTAAACGATAGTTTACTTCGTCATCGCTTACCTTTATCCGTTCGCCTAAGGTCGCATGGGCGGTCTTTAACCACAATAAATCGGCGTCGACTTGCTCGCGAAGGGTGTCAAAAGGAACTCCGATTTCTTTCAGCTTTTCCGGTAAAGCCCCAGAGGGAAGTCCGTTTTGCTTCTCTATCATAGCTATGGCGTCGTTTATATCGGTTTCCGAGTTGGTAATGCCGTTCTTTTTTGCTTCTTGTTTTTTCAGCTTTTCATCAATCATGATGTTTAAAATCTGTTCTTTAATATTGCGGCGATTTTCGGGAGTGTCAGGAATGCTTGAGGTTCCCATGACAAACTTCATGCGCATTTCCAAATCATAATCGGAAATTGCGTCATCGTTAACTACGGCGGCAATGTTGATTAAATCGGCTTTGGCAGGAAAAGAAATGCCAAGAAAGCTTATCGCCATGCAAAGAAAAGGAATAAATATCTTCATATCATAACCTTGATGAACTGGTGTTTACTGTGCCTAAAGTCTTTAATGTTAGCGAGAACATAATCGACAGGCCTCCCGAATAATCACGGTCTTCAGTGTATTCACGTTTTATCTGGGTACTCAAGCCAAAACATTCATCTTCATAGGATAAAATGCCGCCGATTTCAATCGGCCCGCCGTCTTTGGTTAAATCATAAGTCTCGTAAATCTGAGCGCTCCAGTATTTATTAAGCTTGGTGTGTAAGTTTAGGCCGATTTCCTGACGCTTCGGTATTTGCGAAAACTCGGTGGAGATTTCTTCGATATCTAAGTAATAACCGCTGAGCCGGACAAATGAATAGGCTAAGGAAAAGTCTAATTCACTGCGAACGGGAGTAAGGGATTTCTTATCCAAACGGAAGTTGTAGTTAAAGCCAAAACCTCTTTGCGGAGAGTTAATACCGACACGGCCGACATAGTCCGAAGAGTGCTTGCCAAGTCCGGAGTCGGCAGAAAACTCTCCGTCATCGCTGAAACGATAGCTTTGACCGATAAAGGCAGAGGCAGAGCCTACGTTGTTGCTGTAAATACCCCAACGCATACCATAGTTAACTCGGGAGCCGGATTCTATGCGGTCATGGCCGACAAAGCGGTTCGGGTCGAAAAGGTTGGTGTAGTCGAATTCAAAATCTCGGCTGTCTTCGTTCGGTATTTCATTCGGATTGCCGCCTTCCGGAGCCAATACTCCGGAAATAATCGGTTCCAAAACTTGATAGCTGTTCTTTTCGGCACGAACCAGAGGGTAACGCCATTCCAAGGAAAGCTGTGGAAGAATACGTCCCGTAGAACCGGAAAAGTCCTTTTGCTCTTCTTCAATAAAGTAATCTTGCACCAAATAGCCATCGGCTCGCACAGTGGCGGCAAGGCTGTAAACATCGCCTAACGAACCTATATAAGGAAGGTGCCAACCGGTTTCCGTGTTAATCTTTTGAACAGAAGTTCCATGCTTGCGGGTGGACGCAGAGGCATAAGCATCAAAGCTCCAATATCCTTTGCCCGAAGAAGGATTGCCTTGGTAACTGTATTGCATGACCGGAACAAGCAGAGGCGAAAAGTCATTGTCTACGTCATAGCGCATTTCTTCAAAGAAAGAGCCGGATAAACCAAAGTATGAGTTCTTGCCAAAACCTTCAATTTTGGCTGTGTTTTCCAACCAAGGAACATTGTAATTGCCAATTCCGTATCGGCGCAGGAACGTATCGTCTGACGCATAATTGATGTCGGTAGAAAGTCTCCACCAACGGTTTATATCATAACGGAAATCAGAGAAGAAATAGCCTCGGACGTCTCGTTTGGAATCCATGGTGGTTATGGCTCCTTCAAAATCAAGCATTCCTTTTTCAAAACGGCCACGGTATTTGCCGCCGAATAAGATACCTTCTTTGGTGGTAAAGGTGGGGAGAAAGGTAAAGTCTTGATAATCGTCAATGACATAAAAATATGGCGTAATAAACTTTAAGCCAAGGTCTTTGCCTCCGCCGAAGGACGGCATTAAAAGTCCGGATTTTCTTTTTACTTCGGGGTCAGGGTGGGAAAGATACGGGCTGTAAATAACCGGTACGCCTTTGAAATCAAGCCATGCATTATAATAACGGATTGTTTGTTCCGGTTCGTCTCTTTCCATGCTTTCGGCGTTTATGGACCACAAAGGTTTGCCTTTGCAGGCGTCGCAGGGGGAATAGTTGATATCTTTTAATACCGAAACATCTTTTTCTTTATAGATAAACTCTTTGGCGCTCATTCTTGATTGGTCGGCAAGAACCATGCGGATATTACGGGAAAATCCTTCCTTCAGGTTATCTTGGACTTCCATGGAGTCGGCAAAGATAACCCTTCCGTCCGGAGGCATTAAGACAACGTTTCCTTCGGCAATAAGAACATTGTTTTCCAGATTATAAGAAACTTTGTCGGCTTTTAAGATAGAGTCGTTTTGTTGAAACTCTACATTGCCGATTGCGCTGATGGTTTGACCGTTTTCGTCGTATTCAAAACGGTCGGCTTCCATATTTACAGGGTCTTTGGAGCTTAGTGCCAAGGGCTTTTCGGTTGCTTTGGCCGTGCCGGAGAAATCGTGAGCTTCTACGGTTATGGGAATCTCTCCCAAAGAAACCTTTTCTGCCGCCAAAGTTTGGTTGCTTAGAAGGAAAGGGAGAGTAAATAAAGAAATAAACCAAAGCACCGATTTAATCATTCGGTACTCCTTTTCCCCGATGCCAATGTTCTTTTAGGCTATGAATATATCTGAGCGGAGCGGCAAACGGGTGCGTAGCGCTTAAAATGTAAAGGCAAATTACAGACGGAAGCAGGGCATTAATGTACATAAGAGAAACCAAATAAGGATTGCGGGTGGCTGCGTTCTCTATACCCAAAGATGCCGATTGGATAAACAACATACAAATAACTGCCATGAAAACTTTTTCCGATTGACCTCTGCGGCTGAAATTACCACGGATTAAAAAGGTTACGGCAATTAACGCAAAACAAAGATTATAAAGCGGAAGAACAAAACGCTTGTTTAGTTCTATGATAAGCTTGTTACGGTTTTTGGTTTCTATGTTCGGATTTTTTTGGGCTTCTAAAATCTCGGTAAACGAAAGTTCTCGAGGGTCTTTTACTCTGGCTCCGCTTTGGTCGCCACCGATTTCCCCAAAATCCATTGTATAGCGGTCAAAATATAAAACGGAAAAACGTCCCGTTTTTTTATCTACTTCTTGGCGAGAGCCGTTCTCTATGATTGCTTTGGCTCCGTTTAAATCCTGAATCATGCGGCCACGTTCGGCAATAATCGTCGCTTTTGAGCCTTCTCTTTGGTCGTTGATTAAAAGACCGTACATATTGCCTTCGCTGTCTCTTTTCCGGACGTAAACCGTAAAGCCTTTGCCGATTTCGTTAAACTCTCCTTCTTGCAAAATGATGTGAGAAACGTCGTGGCGAATGGTCCATTGCAATTCCTTAAAATCAACTACGGACTGCGGAACCCATTGGAAGGTCATAAAATAAGCAAAAAATGTCAGAAATAAGCCGACTAAAACCGCCGGTTTGGCTATCTGTAAAGGACGGAGTCCGCAAGCGTGCATAACGACAAGCTCTCTATCCAGACTCATACGGTTGTAAACAAATAAAGTTACCGCAAATAATGCTATCGGCATTAAAATTACCAAAAAACTGGGCATTAAAAGCAACGTCAGTTTGATGAACAAAAAGCCCGAAAGTCCTTTGGTTACTATCATATCAATCAGCCGCAAAGATTGCGTAAGCCAGACAATAGTCAGCAAAGCGACCGAAACCATGATAAGGCCGGCTAATATCTGTTTGATAATGTAAAAGTTCAACGTATGCATGCGGGCGATTATAAAGAGTATATTAAATCAGACAAACTATTTATGTTTAAAAGAAGATATTTTCATTCCTGCCAAGGGGTGTTTGGTTTGTACCAAAGCGTTTAAACGGTCGTCAAGAACGTGAGTATAGATTTCCGTGGTGGCAATATCGGCATGACCAAGCATCTGTTGGACGGAACGTAAATCTGCGTCATGAGCTATAAGGTGGCTGGCAAATGAATGACGGATAACATGAGGGGAAAGCCGTTCAGGGTCTATGCCGGCAATTACCGCCAGTTCTTTTAAAATCTTGAAACAGCCGTCTCTGGTTATATGGCCGGATTTGCTTTTGGACGGGAAAAGCCATTTAGAGTCTCTGCCGTTGGTTAGTTGCTCGTCTCGGACTCTAAGCCAAGCGGAAATAGCCGCCAAAGCGTTTGGGTTTAACGGCACTATGCGTTCTTTTCTGCCTTTGCCCATAACCGTAATTGCTTGCTGATGACGGGTAACGGCATTTAATGAAAGTCCTGCCAGTTCCGATACTCTCATTCCCGTAGCGTATAAAATCTCGGTCAAGGCTATGGCTTTTTCCTGAGTGGGAGGATTTAAAGATTTGCCCGCTATCAGTAAACGTTCAACTTCGTCCTCGCTTAAATATTTCGGCAGAGGGTGGCCGGTCTTGGGAGATTCTATGTTGTCGGCGGGATTGTCTTTGCGGATTCCTTCGGAATATAAAAAACGAAAGAACTCTCGTATGGCAGATAGTCTGCGGCTTTGAGTTTTCGGCGACATTCCGGCATTATCAATAGATATAATGTAGTTATTTATATCTTTCTCAGATGCTTTCTCTGCCTGCTTTTTCCTGCCGTTCATAAAGCCGAAAAAATCGGTTAAATCTCGGCGGTAGGCAAGAAGGGTGTTTAAAGACGCTCCCCTCTCGGCACTCATCATTTCCAGAAAATTGTTTAGGTTCTTCATTTACTTCACAGCTTGAGCCGTGATGTCGGTGGTTACGCTTTCAGGGCTGACTTCCATGTCAAAGCTGATGACATAGATTCCGGAAAATATTATCAAAGCTAATACAAGCCAAATAATTATTTTCTGTGAATTAAACTTGCTTTTCATTTTATTCCCTTTACGAAAAAGTTTTTAAGGTGGTAGATTCTAAGGTAAAATAAATATTCTTTCAAGATTTCCGGAGAAAACTTAACCGTGGATGCAAAAATAAAGAAGACAATTATGATTATCGGCATGATGGGAAGCGGGAAAAGCTCTATCGGTCGGAGAATCGCCGCTCATTACAACCTGCCCTTTATCGATAGCGATAAAGAAGTTGAAAAGGCAGCTTATTGCAGCGTAAAGGATTTCTTTGAACTGTACGGAGCAGACGAGTTCCACCGTTGCGAGCATCGGGTTATCGAAAGGCTTTTAAACGGAGATATTTGTATTCTTTCGTCTGGCGGAGATGCTTTTTTGCATCCGGAAACCAGAGCTTTGGCTAAGAAAAAAGCCATTACCGTATGGCTGAGAGCGGATGAAGAACTTTTATATAAACGATTGAAAGGGCGGGATAGGCGGCCTCAGATACCTCAAGACCCCGAAGCTTTAAAAGGGGTGATTGCTAATTTTCTGGCGGTGCGTACACCTATTTATTCGGAAGCTGATTTGACTATTGAAAGTCTTGATGAATCTTCGGATAAAACCGCAAAAAGAGTGATAAGTGCTTTGGATTTGTTCCTGATGAACAATAAAAAATAATTATTCTTGGACGGAAAAGGCACTCTTTTTTAAGTTTGCAGTTTCTTCCCCGTTTCTTTTTACAACATCGAAGGCGTAGTTGATATTGCCTTTTAAATCTTGCTTTATGGCAATAGAGCGAAAATAGGCAACAACAAAGATTCTGACCGAAAGAGTTAAACCGTTTCCTTTGCGTTCACGGTCAATTTTAGAGCATAAATCGTTAAGGTTCGTGCCTTCCCACTTTATGATGGTATCAAGTGCTTCCCAAGTCTCTTTTTCAAGTCTCATACTGGTACGGCGCCCGTTTACATTTACATTATGACTCATTAACATTATTATCTCTCCCGCAATAGTTGCCAGAATCACTTATATGCAACTTAGGGTTTGAAGAGGGCGTTGTCAATCTTCTTTTTTATATAGTCGCTAAATAATTTAATATTTATGATGAAGGTCATGAAACGAACACAAAAAGAAAAAGCAAAAGATTTTACCGGTAATAGGTGTGATGCTCCGGACTGCCAAGAAGAGGGTACTTGTCGGGCGCCGAAGGATAAGACCCTTACCGAGTATTATCATTTCTGCCCTAAACACGCACGGGAATACAATGAAAAATGGGATTATTACCGTGGTATGAGCGAGGAGGAAATAGAGGCTAATTTACGGGAAGATGTGGTTTGGCATCGTCCGACTTGGAGTTTTGCTTCTCGTCGTCCGTCTTTGAAAGACCCGTTTAACTTGCAAAAAGAAATGGGAATCGATTTGGGCGTAGCTTTGAATGAAAAAATTACGGATCCGGAAATATTAAAGGCAATGAGAGTTCTGGGCCTTAAACAGCCTTTGCAGAAAGAAGATGTGAAGGATAAATACCGTGAATTGGCAAAGAAATATCACCCCGATATAAACGGAGGAAATAAAGTAGCAGAAGATGCGTTTAAAAAGATTTCGGCTGCATATATGGTTCTGATTAAGTATTTTAAAAAGGGATAAACTGAAGATTGGAGGGGTGGATTGCGGTTTTTTTATGGCGCGCTCGGCGGGAGTGTCCTTCGCTCGCTTTAAAAGCTCACTTCGTTCATCTTCGCCCCTTCGGAGCTTCGATTCCGAACCCAGTGGCTTCTCCTCCCACGTCGCTTACGCACAAAAAAAACGCCCTTACAGGCGGTTTTTTATGGC
>JAFWAG010000005.1 GCA_017507765.1 Alphaproteobacteria bacterium
AAAAGTTTTTTTAGAAGGGGTTGATTATGTCCAAAATCTGCCTTCCATACCTTGGCTGCTGAACATCGCTGATAGTACCACGTCCACCGTAAGCGACTCGCAATTCGGCAATTTTGTCAGAGGTTACGTTGTTGGAGGAAGATATGTCTTCTCGGCGGATTATGCCGCTCATTACTAATTCTCGCAGTTCATAATTTACTCGGACTTGCTGTTTTCCGGTAATGACGAGATTTCCGTTGGGGAGGACTTGGGTTATAATTGCCGCCATGGTAACTTCGATTTTTTCGTTACGGTCAATTGTTCCTTCACCGCTCAAGTCTCTTTTGCTTGTGATATCAATAAGATTTGCCGGATTAACGCCACTGGGCAAAAACTTCCCAGCATAAGTTTCCAGACCGGCTAAGGCATTGATGCTGGTTGTATCTTTATCATCGCCACGTTTTTGCTCGGATTTATTTTCCAGTAGAGCTTTATCTTCCATAATGATTTGAACGGTTAAGATATCGCCCACTCGGCTTGCTCTTTGGTCTTTAAAGAAGCCTCGAGAACCTTGCCGCCACAAGGAATTAGGGTTTGGGGAAGCAATTTGGGCTTCCGGCATAGGCATTTCCACTGGCTGATAGCCTGCCTGAGTAGTCGGGTTTTCTATGGGACTGATAGCCGGAGCCGAACCGACTTCCGACAAACGAGTCAAAGCATTACAGCCGCATAATACGGAAACGGCTGCCGTTACGCCTATGAGTTTATAGATATTTTTTCCCATTTTATTCCCCTATATCTTATCCTTTTCTACGGCTGCGACGTTAATTCCGGTAACCGTTACGGAAAAAACCTGTTTAGTGTCTGGGTTTATAACTTTGATGGTATCGCCAATGCTTCCGCTTTCCAAAGCCTTAGCCTGTGCAGCAAGCTTCATGTTTTTAAGGATAAACATAACTGTAATCAGCTTACCTTTTTCCACATCATGACGTTCTACCAAGTCATCTTTAGTTACAAAATCGCCCGTGCGCAAAGAGCGTTTGGCTTCTTTGCCGACGGCGTCCGCCAAAGCATATATTGCTCTGGCGCGCACAGCATCTTTGCGCACGGACTTCAAGGCTATATCATCGCCCATAATTATCTGTCCGGCATCAACATCTTTGGTTAAAACCGGAATCATAACCGTTGGAAATACCCGCCCGCTTATTCTTACGGGAGAGGTATCATCGCCTCCGGCAACGGCCGAAGCAACGAACTGACCATTTCTGGAATTATATGTAAAGGAAGCCAAAGAAACCTCGGCATCTTCCCCCACCGGAACGAACAAAGAAATCTTTTTATTTACAAAGGATATTTCTGAATCGGTAGGAACCCCTTCTTCCGCCAGAGCCGCCATGACAAGGCTTTCTATCTCTGCCATGGATACTTCCTGAGCCAAGCGGGTTATTTTTATAAAATCAGCCGTTCCCAAGGGCTGCCAATCAAGTTGATTGTTTTTGGCAATCCGCAAGAGTTCCTGTGCGCCAAGAGTAATCTGCCGTCCCGCTTTCGGAGCAAGAAAAACCTGCTTATCGGCATCAGCGCCGACATTTTCAAACAAGTCCCCAAGCTTGACATAACGAGTGCTTACTTCAACGTTTTCTTTCAAGGTAATAGGCAAAGCTTCTGCCTTGGAAGCTTCATCTTCCAAAGCCTGCACCGGGAAACTTATTCCCATCAGCAGAAGCAATCCTAACACCCCGTACTTGCGCATTTTTATCTCCTAGCCAACCTCGGGAATTAACTCTTCAGCTGTACCGCTACCGACAGCATATTATCGGCGGTAGTGATGACTTTAGAGTTCATTTCATAGGCTCTTTGAGCATTAACCAAATCGGTAACTTCGGAAACCACGTTTACATTAGAGCCTTCCAAGAATTGCTGTAAAATCGACCCGAAACCGGTAGCAGCCGGTACATCGGTAACCGGAGCGCCGGAAGCCGTGCTTTCCAAAAACAAGTTATCACCGATTGGATCCAAACCTGCTTCATTAGGGAATGTCGCCAGTTCCAACTGTCCGGCATTAACCAAATCAGTTTCACCGTCGACTTTTACCCAAACCTCTCCGGAACCGTTAATGCTGATATCCACCACATCTTCGGGCAGAGTAATTCCGGGCATTACGGCATATCCGTCATGAGTAACGATTTCTCTGTCGGGGTTAAGCTGAAAAGCACCGTCTCTGGTATAAGCGGTTGTACCGTCGGGAAGCTCTATCTGGAAATAACCCTTACCTTGAATAGCCATATCCAAAGGATTGGAAGTGCTGATTAAAGAACCGGTTTCCGTGATACGGTAAGTAGCCCCTACCTTGACACCCAAACCTATTTGAATACCGGAAGGAACGATAGTACCGATATCCGAAGACGGAGCGCCGATACGACGCATATTCTGGTACAGCAAATCCTGAAACTCGGTTCTGCGTTTGCTGTAAGCGGTAGTATTCATGTTGGCGATGTTGTTGGAAATAACCTCAACATTTGTTTGCTGTGCCAACATTCCGGTTGCGCCGATATTAAGAGCTCTCATCATTCATCTCCTTTCTGCATAGCATTATTGTGTACTGCGGGCGGACAAAGCACTTATTGCCGAGCTTATCCGACTGTCTTCCCGCTCTATCATTCTTTGCGCTGCCTCATAAGCACGTTGCAGCTGTATCATTTTTGTCATTTCTACGACCGGCTGAACATTCGAGCCTTCAAGCATTCCCTGCTCTATATTCGGGGTCATGTCAAAAGGCTGATTGTCAGAGGTTGTAGTATAAAGTCCGTTATAGGTTTCCCGTAATTTCTGCAAAGATGAGAAACCGACCACTCTTATCTGTCCGACAATACCGTTTTCGGTAGTTACCATACCGTCTCGGGTAATACTTATTTCTTTTTCATTCGGGGCAAAAAAGAACGGCGTACGGTTTACGGATAACAAAGGATATCCGTCACTGTTCACCAGTTGTCCGTCGGCATCAATTTTAAAATGTCCGTTACGGGTAAAGCGTTCGCCTTCGGGAGTTTCGATAACAAAGAAACCTTCTCCATCAATAGCAATATCCAAAGGATTTCCGGTCGCATTCAAAGCTCCTGCGGAAAAATCCCGCACCGTTCCAAAGTCCTGAACATAAGCTACATTATCCGCCGGAGGCCGCTCCGAAGACATTGATTCATCAAGATACTGGGTAAATAACGGAGAAGTTTGCTTATATCCTGTCGTATTAACATTCGCCATATTATTAGCAACAGTTTCCAGCTGCCGTACCAAAGCGGTCTGATGCGAAAGGGCTACATACAAAGAGTTTTCCATTTTTTACCTATTTATCAAAAAATCCTGCTCTTTTAAATGCATTAACCGTGCCAAACCGAATAAACACTTAAAAAACAAGAAGTTGATTGAAAAATATTTTTAAACTTGTTATTAACCAGAAACCGTTAAATTAGATGATAAGAGCAATGTTTTTTCTCTGCGAGGTAAGGTTATGGCCGAAGACGATTTAGATATTGAAGACGAAGTTGCTAATTCCTTGGACGAAGACGAAGAAGGAAGACCCCAAAAAAGCAATCGAAAAATAATTTTGCTTGTTCTTTTACCGCTTTTGTTATTAGTCGGCGGTATTGCCGGACTTTACTTTTCCGGCGTAACCAACTTTATCTCCTCAGAAGAAGAGCCTAAAGAAGAAGAACCTGTCGCCGCCGCCCCGCAAATCCCCGGCAATTTGGAAGTATCGTTTTACGAGCTTCCGGAAATGTTGGTAAACATCACGGGTTCCGGCAAAAAGAACACCTATTTAAAAGTAAACATTGCTTTGGAACTTTCCGACCCTCTTGACCAAGACAGAATTAAGAGTTTAGAGCCTAGGATTGTTGATAATTTTCAGGTATATTTAAGAGAGCTTAAACTTGCCGAACTGCAAGGAGCTGCCGGAATGTACCGCTTAAAAGAGGAACTTCTGGCCAGAGTAAATCAAGCGATTTCTCCGGCAACCGTTAACGATGTTTTGTTTAAAGAGATGCTGATACAGTAAAGAAAAAACTATGACTGCAGATGTACCAGAAAATGAAGGCGTAACCGAAAACCAAGCCGCCGAAACAATCCAAAGTCCGGAAGCAAATGCGGCCGAGCCTTTTCCTGCGGCTGAGCCTGTTGCCGAAGACGGAGCAGTCCCCGCAGAAGAACCGGCTACCGACGCAGTCCAATCCGAAGCTGAGGCTACCCCTGCTCCTGCCGCCGAAGCAGGCAATATCGGCGAAAACTCCATTTCCGAAGCCAAAAACAGCCGGATTTTAAATCAAGAAGAAATCGACAGCTTACTTGGCTTCCGTGACATACACATTGATTCCGAGGCTGATGACCTGCAAAGCGTTTTCAATTCCAGCATGGTATCATATGAGCGACTTCCTATGTTGGAAGTTGTTTTTGACCGCTTGGTGCGTATGCTTTCCACGTCTTTACGTAACCTTACCCAAGACAACGTTGATGTCAGCCTTGATGAAGTTGTTTCTTTGCGTTTTGGCGATTACCTTAATTCCATTCCTTTACCGGCTATGTTAGCCGTATTCAAAGCCGAAGAATGGGATAACTATGGCTTAATCACCATTGATTCTTCGCTGATTTATTCGACCGTAGACGTTTTATTAGGCGGCCGCCGAGGCACTGCCGCCATGCGGATAGAAGGCCGCCCATACACAACAATTGAACGGAACTTGGTTGAAAGAATGATTCACGTTATTCTTGCTGACTTATCTGCGGCTTTTGACCCTTTAAGCCAGATAAGCTTTCACTTTGACCGTTTGGAAACCAACCCTCGCCTTGCCACCATATCACGCCATTCCAATGCGGTAATCTTGGCTCGCTTCCGTATTGATATGGAAGACCGAGGCGGCAGATTGGAACTGGTTATCCCCTATGCGACCTTAGAGCCGATACGAGAACTTTTATTACAGATGTTCATGGGTGAAAAGTTCGGTCGAGATACCATATGGGAAACTCACTTAGCGCAAGAACTCTGGATGACCGAAGTCGATTTAAGTGCGGTTTTGGAAAAGAAAGTTCTTTCCTTAAAAGACGTTTTGCAATGGAAAGTAGGCTCTCAGTTGCTTCTTGATGCTACCGCAGACTCGGACATAGAACTACTGTGCGGAGACATACCGATGTTTTATGGGCGCATGGGACGCAAAGGGCAAAACATTGCCGTTCAGATAGAAGATAAAGTCAAAGGATAAAGCCATGCCGGAAATAATTGTCAACATAGTTATTATTTGCCTTTTAATTCCCACCATTATTTTTGCCTATGTCTTAAATAAAAAGTTGGACGTTCTAAGGAACAGCCGCAACGACCTTGGCCGCCTTATCGAAGCATTTAACGATGCGACCATAAGAGCGGAATCCGGTATTCCCAAACTTCGCCAAGCCGCAGACAGCGCCGGCGGCCAGTTAAAAGAACAAGTTGAAAAAGCCCAGATATTAAGAGACGACTTGGCATTTTTAATCGACAGAGCAGAAAGCTCGGCAACCAAGCTTGAACACTCGGTTCGTCAGGTAAGGACAGAATCTCGGAACAACGCTCCGACCGAAACCAAAGCAAAAATTACGGAAATAGAAGAGATGCTTACTTCCGGTCGAAATGATGACATCATGATTGACGACGATCAAACAGATGCCGAAAAAGAACTTTTAAAAGCCTTAAAGGCATTGAAGTAAAAGGAAACGGAGCATGGCAGGAAAAGCAAGATTTCGCCTTTTACCCTTAGTAATTTTTGCCGCCGTCTTTATGCTGACGATAAAAGTCGGCGAAGTATGGCGAGGCATAATTGCAATTGACGAGAACCAACCGGAATTAATTAAAATCAGCAAAGTTTCCGCCGAAGAAAGCACTCCGGCTCCGGAAGCAAAAGCACCCGCCGCCGCACAGGATAAAGGAACCGTTCCTGCGGACGTAACCGTTGGCAAGATTGTTGAAGCCTCTCCGTCTTTTCCGGAAATGGGAGGCAACTCCTCTTTCAGCCAAAACGAAATTGACGTTTTGCAAAGCCTTGCCGAACGCAGAGAAGCTTTGGACAATCGGGAAAAAGAACTTGCCCGACAAGGTGCCATGATGGAAGCCGCCGAAAAACAAATTGATGCCAAAATAATCAAACTTAAAGAACTGCAAAAAAATCTTCAGGAACTTCTTGGGCTTTACGAAAGCAAAGAAAAGGAAAAAATGGAAAGTCTGGTGCGGATTTATTCCAACATGAAGCCCAAAGACGCCGCCCGCATTTTTAACGACTTGGAAATGCCGGTTTTAATTCAGATTTTCACCCAGATGAAAGAAAACAAATCATCGCCGATTTTAGCCGCCATGGACTCAGAAAAAGCCCACGCTTTAACGGTAGAATTGGCAAAGAAGAAGGACATCGGCGAAAGCATTTCCAATCTTACGCCATAAGCTTTATATAACGTTTGGATTTTAATAAAATCCGGCTATACTGCTTGCATGATGAAAAACCGTAAGGACAACATTACAGCCATTTTACCGCATTATCCTGCGGATAAGGACGAAGCACAGATGCCTTCCTCTACGACTCTTTTTGTCTCTCTTTATTTTATTGTCTTGGTTTTCTTTATTGTTTTATCTTCCATGACGGTTTTCGCTCCTGCCAAAGTAAGCGCCGTTACCAGCAGCGTAAAAAACGCTTTTGGAACGGAAAAATCCCAAACTTTCAGCAATCGTTTTCTGACTATGTTTCATAACATAGAACCGTTAAACGAAAACATATCTCCGGAAAAATCCTCCGATAAGCTTTATCTTTCCTTTGCTCCCGGACTTTTATTTGCCAAAAGCAATCAGATGATATCTCCCCGCTATCGGGAAACTTTTTCTCGGCTGTACCAATTCCTTACCGAAGCCGAAAAAAACGATAATTTTACAACGGAAATAAGCATTTCCTATCCTTCGCCGGAGCTTATGAATGACAGCATTTCCAAAGCGGCTTTTTTGGCAGAGGATTTTCAAAAACACGGCATAAAATCTGTTTCTTCCGGTGTAGTTTTGGGCAAAGAATATCGCCTTTTCATTATTATTTCCCGCTCACCGTCGGTTAAAGAGGAATAGCAATGCGCAGCAAAAAATCTATCCATTTCACCGACCCCGAAGAACCTTTGCGGATATTCAACCCTCAAGAGGAGAATAACAGCCAAGACCGTCTGGATTGGCGGTTAACTCTTGCGGATCTTTTAGCCCTATTGATAACCTTTTTCACCATGCTGTTTGCCATGTCAGACTTTGATATGAACAGTTTTTCCAAGCTTTCTTCCGCAAAAAACAAACCCGTAGCCATAGAGCAGAAAACTCTTATTGCCGGAGAATCTTTACCCTATATCTTAACGATTATTTCCAGCCGCATTGCGGAAAATCCGGAACTTTCCAATCTTTCACCGTACATCAGCGACGACCGTTTAATTCTTTCGCTCACCGCAGATGATTTAAGCCACCTGCACAAAATTGCCGCTATTTTCACGAACCTTCCGAACCGGATAGAGATTATCACCTATCAACCGGCCAAAGTTTCTTCTTTCCGAGCCGGCTTAAAAAAAGCTGCCGACGTTCAAGAAATCTTTACTTCTCTGGGCTATGATAAGCCAATAAGTATAAAAACCGCCGTTTTAAGCGGTAAAAATAATAAGTATTTAACAAAGATTGATGTTATAGTGCTTCCGTTGCACGAAGATTAAAGGCTCCGCATGATACAGAAAGTAGTTTTGGCAGTTATCGGGATTTTAGGAACAAGCGTTTTGCTTTCTCCGAAAGCTTATGCTGACGAAGCCGTCCTTAATACCTCTCGGCACGGAGCATTTGGCCGTTTACATTTTATCTGGCCGGAAGAAACCGGCTATCAGGCAAAGATTACCGGTTCAACTTTGGAAATCATCTTTGCAAAACCTTTGGACAGCGATGTTTCATTTCTGGCGAGCAACCTTCCTGATTACATAAGTTCTGCCACTCTTTCCAAAGACAAAAAAAAGCTTTCTGCCAATCTTACCAAACCTTTTTCTTTACGGGCATTTTCCACCGGCAACACGGTTTTTGCGGACTTAATCGGCACCGGAATACCTCTGCCGCAAAAGACCGAAGTGCCCAAAGCTCCCGCCGTTCCTGCCACACCTAAACTTGATATCCGCACGGGGAACCACTCTGACTATACAAGACTGGTTTTTGCTTGGGATAAAAAAGTTCCTTACCGCATGGAAAAAAGCTCCAAAGAAATTGCGATTATTTTTCCTTTCTCTGCCGACTTTAACCGGAGCAAGCTTTCCGCTTCCTTACCGGCAGAGTTACGGCCTTTTACAGTTCGCAAGCTTAAAGACGGCATGAAAATAGCTTTTCCGCTTCCCACCGGAACAACCGTCAAAGACAGCATCCTTGATAACCGTATTATCTTGGACTTTGTCCGCACTCCGCCCAAAGTATCCGAGCCGAAAAAACCGATAGAACTTGCACCGGTTCCTGTTCCGCCGGAACCGAAAAAACCGCTTACGCCACCGGAACCGGCAGAAGCAAAAGACACCAAACCTGCCAATGAAGAAAAAGTTACGCAAGCATCAACACCTGCCGCAGAACAACCGTCAGCTCAACCTGAAGCTACTGTAAAATCTGCCGAGCCTGTTGCCGTACCGGAAAATGAACCGCCGGCACCGCTTGCCGCACCGATAGCCCAAACCACACAAGAAGAAATCGCCACCCCTGCGGAAGAAATCTTTTCTTTGGAAGAAGATGATTCGGAATTACCGTCCGAAGACTCTGTACCGGCTCCGATTGCTGCCGCCAGTTTAAGCTTTCAACAAGGAACCGAAAGTGCCGTAGCCGTCTTTAAAAACAACGGTTATTTATGGGTTGTTTTTGACCAAGCTTATCCGGTTGACTTAAATCTGCTTCGTCGCCTTGGGGGAGACATTGTTAAAGAAATAATCCAATTCCCCAGCAACACTGCCACCATAATCAGGATTATCGTTGATCCTCGGTACAACCCGAGTGTCCGCAGAGAAGGCACCCTTTTCATTTTGGATTTAATGATGCAGCCTCTCCAACCTAATTTTGCTTTGGAAGTAACTCCGCAAGCGGATTTTGGCATGGGCAGCCGTCTCTTCATTCCGGTTACCGGCAGCAGTAAAGCTCTTACAGTTTATGATCCGGTTATCGGCAGAAATATGCAAGTTGTTCCGGTTCTTCCTCTTGGCAGAGGTATCAACCGCCTTCATTCTTATCCCGAAGCGGATATTCTGCCCTCTGCCCAAGGTTTGGCCATTATTCCCAAAGCAGAAGATGTTGAAGCCCGCAACTCCAACACCGGAGTTTCCTTACTGCGCCGCAACCGTGATTTTGTTATGTCAAGGAACGCCTCTGTCGCTCCGACACTCCGCAGCGGCACTTTAAGCGAAGTTTTAAACGTCAAGGAATGGGGTTATGTAACGCCGGAAAACTTCAAAGAAAAGCGGGAAAAGATGCAGACTTTGCCCATGGAAGTCGCTCCCGCCAAAAAAGACTTAGGCCGTTTGGAATACGCCCGCTTTTTGTTTGCCAACAATTACATACCGGAAACCCTTGGCATTTTAAAAGTCATCGCAAAAGACTCGCCTGAACTGGAAGCAACACCGGCATTCAAAGCTTTAAGAGGTGCGGCAAACTTCCTGATGTATCGTTACAAAGACGCTATTGCCGACTTTAACGACCCGTTCTTTGCCAACGATGACGACATTGCTTTATGGAGTGCGGCAGCCAAAGTTTACACCCAAAACCCCGCTGATTCGCTTCCGGTTTTAAAAGCAAATATGAGTACGCTCAGAGATTATCCGGACTGGCTGAAAATCAAGCTTGCCTTTGCGGGCTTAGAAGCTGCGGCCGCCGCTGAAGATGAACTTGCCATTCAAAACTTCCTGGAGTTTACCACCGGAAACAGTGCCACTTCCTATCAAAAAGCCGGCAATGACTATTACAAAGGCAAATTAAATCAAATAACCTCTGCTTTTGGCACGGCAATAAGCAACTTTGAAAAAGCCGAAGCCGCCAATTCTCGTTATTATCGAGCCTTATCCGCCAGAGAACGCATTAAAATTATGCAGTTAACCGAAGCTTTAACTCCGGCACAAGCAGCCCAAGAACTTGAAAAACTCCGTTTTGCTTGGCGTGCCGAAGATTATGAACTTGGCATTTTAAATAATCTGGTCGACCTATACATTGAAGCCAAAGACTATCCTCAGGCTTTGCGAACCATGAAGGACATTTCAATTTCCTTTGGCTCTACCCCTGCGGGCAAAGAAAATACAAAGCGTATGAACAAATTATTCTTGGATTTATACTTAAACGGCAAAGCAGATGAAACCCCACCGATAAAAGCGATTGCGTTGTTTGAGGAGTTCAAAGAACTTACGCCTCCGGATAAAAGAGGCAACGAAATGATTCGCCGTTTAGCCGACCGTTTGGTTGCCGTTGACCTTTTGGAACAAGCAGCCGATATTTTAAGCCGTCAGCTTAGCGGAACGAACCTTAATGCCGAAGAACGTTCTTTAACCGGAACCCGTCTTGCTTTGGTTCGCCTTTTAAACAAAGAACCGCTTTTGGCTTTACAAGCCTTGGATACCAGCGAAAACCCCAATTCTTCGCCAAGCTTGCAACAGCACCGTAAATATATTCGGGCAAAAGCGTTGGCAGACACCTCAAAAACCAAAGAAGCTCTGGCACTTTTATCCGGTGATACAAGCAGTGAAGCCAATTCTTTGTATACCGAGATTTTATGGACGGAAAAACGTTGGGCAGACGTTGCCGAAGCCTTGCGCAAAACCATCAAAAAGCCGGAATCCCGCAAGGGTATAACCACCAAAGAAGCACAGGATATTTTATACTGGGTAACGGCGATGAAACTTGCCGGACAGGAACGAGGCGTAGCCAGAGCCCGCCAAAACTTCATTCCCTATATGAAGAAAAGCCCTTATTATGACGCTTTTAACCTGATTACCAGTCCGATAAAATCAGGAGTTGGAGATTACCGCTCCCTTGCCGACGATATTAAGTCTATTGAAGGATTTAAGGACTTTGCCACTTCTTACAGCGGCCGCATTAAAGACTCGTCGCTAAGCGGAGTTATCAACTAAGCACTCAAAGTTCTAAGCCACTGCGAAGAATTATAAAATGATTCTTGGTCAGGTAATAAAGCTACGCACAAGACTTCCGGTCAAAAGGTACCACCCGTCAATCAGAACAAAGAAAATAAGCTTAAACGGCATGGAAATCATACTTGGCGGCAACATCATCATACCCATGCTCATCAATACGGAAGCCACCACCATATCGATAATCAGGAACGGAATAAAAATCAAAAATCCTATTTCAAAAGCCCGTTTAAGTTCACTTATCATAAAAGAAGGAATTAAAACCGCCAAAGAAACGTCTTCAGGCTTTTCAACTTTTGGACTTTTGGTCAGCCCCATAAAAAGCTCTAAATCTTTCTCTCTGACATTTTTCAGCATAAACTCATGAAAAGGCTTAACCGCAGTTTCCAAACCGGCTTTCAGTTCTACTTTTTCGGCTATTATCGGTTCAATTCCGGTATCCCAAGCTTTTTCAAAAGTCGGCGCCATAATAAAAGCCGTCATAAACAACGCCAAACTGATAAGAACGGCATTAGGCGGAATATTCGGCGTAGCCAAAGCCTGCCGCACAATGGATAAGACGACAATAATTCTGGTAAAAGAAGTAATCATAACCAGTATGCTTGGCGCCAAAGCCAACACACTGATTAACAAAATCAATTGAATTACCCGACCGGATACGGTTCCGTCAGGAGTTTGATTGCTTCCCAAATCAATATTTATACTTTGGGCAAAAGCGGCATCAGCACTCAAAAGCACCGTAGCAATCAAAGCAACAATCAGCAGATTTTTAATCTTCATCAGCTTTCTCTTCTTCCTTTTTGGGCATCGACTCGATAAGCAAATCCGTATTTCCGCCGACAAGCAATAAATGCTCTTTATCATCACAGCTAACCAGCATCAACCTACGCTTAGAATCTATACCCAAAGCTGCCACGACACGCAAACGCTTTTGCTGAGTTGCCTTGGGAGCCATTGCCCCAAGACCGAACCGACGCACCAACCACGCCAAGAACAAAATCAGCCCAATAATCGCCAGCAAAGATAAAAATGCATTAAGATATAACATTCCGCTCATAAGCTATTGTCTTTCCCCTTGTGTCTTTTCCCCGCAAAACTCTTTGGCGAAACTGTTCATATCTGCCGTAAGTTTTTCTATTGTCGGCGTCAGTTTCTTCCACTCATCTGCTTCCGACTCGTTTAACGCATCATAGATATTACACACAATATTTTTTAAGGAAATAACATTTACGAAAAAACCTTTTGCCGTCATTTTTCTGGCGGTAGCAAGCAACGTTTTTGCCTTTACAATTTCCTCATGAAGTTCTTTGGTCTTCTTCATTGCTTATCTTCCCCTATTTTACCGTTCAAGCGATACATATAGGCAAGGATTTCCGCCACCGCCGCAAAAGCCTCCATGGGTATTTCGGTATCAAGGTCTATTGCACTAAGGATTTCGGCTAAATCTGCATCTTTATGAATAGTTATACCGTTTTCTTCGGCTATTTTTATAATCTGTTCGGCAATATACCCACGCCCTTTGGCAACGACCAAAGGAGCATACTCGCTGTCCTCTTCATATTTCAAAGCAACAGCAACAGTATCATGCGGATTTTTTTCTTCTTCTGCCATTACAGTCCCTAAGCCATTAAACGACTTGTTCAGTATAAATATCCGGCCTTAAAAAAGCCTTAACCGAAAGCACAAAAGACAGTGGCACGTTTCTTGCATAAAAGAGTGTGGGGTTTAAAATTAAAGGGTATAAAATGAACTTACAGAACATAGGCATATTTAAAATCGCAGGACAGCAGATGAACTGGCTAAGTGCCAGACAAGCAGTTTTAGCGCAAAACGTAGCGAACATAAACACTCCGGACTATTTGCCGAAGGATTTGGACAAGTTGGATTTTTCCAAAGTTTTAAAGCGTACGGATGTGGCTTTGGGGCAAACAATGACCACCACCAATCCGGTACATTTAAGCGGAAGTTCTCGTGGAGTTTCTCTAACCAGAACCAACCCGATGCATTTAAGCGTTCCGACCTTAGGCGGCAAATATGGCATTCACAGCGTAAAGCCCAGCCATGAAACTTCCTTAGACGGCAACGGCGTTATTGTGGAAGACGAAATGGCGAAAATGGATTCGACTCGGTCAGCTTATGATTTAGTCGCCAGCATTTATCAAAAGAACATTGGGCTTATCAATTTAGCTCTTGGCACTAACGGCTAAGCATAAGGAGAATTAAGATGGACGAATTAATGGCAAGCAAACAAATCTCTTTAGCCGGAATGCGCGCCCAAGCGACTCGCCTCAGAGTAGTTTCCGAGAACATCGCCAACGCAGACTCGGTATCCAAATATCCCGGCGGCAAGCCTTATCAAAGAAAGGTTGTTACCTTTAAAAACGAACTTGACCGGCAAACCGGAGTAAGAACGGTAAAAGTAAACCAAATAAAAAATGATGATTCTGAGTTTCAGATGAAGTATGATCCTTCAAGTCCCGCTGCGGGAGCAAATGGTTATGTATTGTTACCAAATGTTAACCCTTTAGTGGAAATGATGGATCTTCGGGAAGCGCAACGTTCTTATGATGCCAATTTAAAAGCGGTCAGCATAGCCAAGGACATGACTTCTCGGACGATAGATATGCTTCGTTAGTTTGCTTTAAAGAGAGAATTAAACCATGGTTGATTTTTCCAGCGCCCTATCTGCTTATAAAGCCGCCGCAAACCGAGTGGTTGAAAAAAGCACCGACACGGACATGAATGCCACGGCGGGAAGTGGTTTTGGAAATGTTTTAAAAAGCACGCTTGACCAGAGCATTGAAGCCGCCCGGCAAAGCGAAGCCGTCAGTTTAAAAGCAATTGCGGGACAAGCTGATATGCAGGACGTTGTTTTGGCTATATCGAACGCCGAAACTGCATTGGGAACCATGGTTGCGGTTCGGGATAAAGTCATATCTGCGTATCAAGAAATTATGCGTATGCAGATTTAGCTGCCTTTTCCAAGCTTAATTAGCATATCCGACTCGGAAATATCCGACTTTGGCTCAAAAAGAGTAATTTTTTGCTTGGCTATCTTAGTTTTTTTGGTTTATGGTTCACTTCTTATTTTTTATGCGCTCGTAGCTCAGTTGGATAGAGTGTCGGCCTCCGAAGCCGAAGGTCGTGGGTTCGACTCCCGCCGAGCGCGCCATAAAAAACCGCCTGTAAGGGCGTTTTTTTTGTGCGTAAGCGACGTGGGAGGAGAAACCACTGGGTTCGGAATCGAAGCTCCGAAGGGGCGAAGATGAACGAAGTGAGCTTTTAAAAGCGAGCGAAGGACACTCCCGCCGAGCGCGCCATAAAAAAACCGCCTGTAAGGGCGTTTTTTTTGTGCGTAAGCGACGTGGGAGGAGA
>JAFWAG010000075.1 GCA_017507765.1 Alphaproteobacteria bacterium
CGTTCTGAGCCAGGATCAAACTCTCATATTAATATATAAAAACTATCCCCTATGCTCCTTACTCTAGCTCAAAAGAATATCTAAGGTCATATGTATCTACATACTCCTTATACTTACTTTATCTGTCTAAATTAAATCGCATAAACAAACAGTCCCTACCTTCTTCGTAAGCAACTGCCGCCTACCCAATCTAATCTCTTCAATATCAAAACTTGTCAAAGAACACAGCTCGAACCGAGCCTATAGCCACCAAAATCAGCGGGCAATTCCCCTACAACTACTCATATAATGAAAGTTGCTTTTGTAAGCATCTCGCTAACGAGAAATCACACCTCGACATTCGGTGAGCTTTATTTATATCTTATTTTATCGCCACCTGTCAACACCATTTTACATATTTTTTACAATAATTCTTTAAATGGCAAAAAATCCAGATAATCATTTGACAATAAAGAGAAAAATTATCACAAAAAACCGTAGGCACGATAAGAAAAAGACAAAATCTTCATCTTTTTCTTATCTTAAAGACGGCTTTTAATGCGAAAAATTACGCTTTTTTATAGCGATTCGTGTAAGCGAGTCTTTATACACCCACACTTACGGTTTCCGGAAGTGTACTTCCGCCGTCAATCGTTACCGCCGTGCCGACAATATAGCTAGCCTCATCAGATGCCAAAAATGCTGCAAGCTCCCCTATTTCCTCCGGTCTTGCCAAGCGTCCGAGAGGAACGGCATCGGCTATTCCTTGGATAACGGCACCGGGGTTATCCGGATTCGATTCTTTGGCAATATTCTCTGCCATAGGGGTTTGAACATATCCAGGGCAAATAGCATTAACATTGATACCATTCGGAGCCATTTCTCTTGCCAAGGATTTCATAAGTCCCCAAATTGCCGCTTTACTGGTTGCATAAGCTGCTTCGCCGGGGTCGGCAACCATTGGACCGGTAACGGAAGACATAAAAACTATTTTGCCGTATTTGCGTTCTATCATTTGCGGAAGAACGGCTTGGGCGCAGTTCCAAGAGCCTTTGACGTTTACGTCAAGCTGAAAATCCCGCACTTCATCGGTCATATCCAGAAAATTATCAAGCTTTATAACTCCGGCGTTGTTGATTAAAATGTCAATTTTGCCAAATCTTTCCGTTCCGGCAGCAACCGCTTTTTTTACTTCTTCGGAGTTGCGGACATCAAGTTTTACGGTCATCGCCTGCCCTCCCATAGCTTCGATTTGTTTAGCCACTTCGGAAGTTTTATCCGACATATCCGCAAGAATTACATTGGCTCCGTGGCGGGCGCAAACAATAGCTATGCCCTCACCTATTCCCATAGCCGCGCCGGTGATAAAAGCTGTTTTTCCGGTTAGTTTTCCCATGTATTTGCTCCTTTGATGTATATTTATAAGGAATATATTTTAAGTACCCTTATATTTAAACATATCCTTTAGTTATTTAGAGAACGGCATTGAAAAGGAAAATCGTAAAAATACGGTAAACGCTTTAACGAGGATAAGCGGCTCTGGTAAGGCGGTCATTTATTGCCAGACCCAAACCGGTATGAGGGATTGGAGCAACGGCAATTCCGGAATATTTCTCCGGCACATCAAGCTGACGCAGGAAACGGAAAAGATTTGCGGCGGCTTCCTTTAAATCCCCAGAGGGGCTAAGGTTTAAGGTTGCGTTTCCTACGCTGTCTCCGAAAGCAAGGAATGCCTCTGTAGAAGAAGGCTCCAAGACATTAATACGCACAGGAAGTCCGGGGGCATAATGGCTTAAAAGCTGTCCGGGAGAGCGTGGAACATTAACCTCCTCTTGCTCATGAGAAGCCGCAGGCTTTAATAATGGCGTACCAAGCACTTTTTCTATTTCTTCGACGGTAACTCCTCCGGCACGAAGCAAAGCGGGTGTCGGCGAAGTTAAATCCAAAACCGTAGATTCTACACCGACTTCGGAGTCTCCTCCGTCTAGTACCATATCTATACGAGAGCCTAAGGAAGCCTTTACATCGGCGGCGGAAGTCGGGCTTAACGTACCGGACATATTAGCACTGGGAGCGGCTATCGGCACCTTTGCCTCTGCCAATAAGGCGTGAGCAACAGGGTGAGACGGCATACGAACGGCCACGGTATCCAAACCTGCACTGACTAAATAAGATATACGGGTATCTTTCCGTGGCAGAACCAAAGTTAAAGGCCCTGGCCAAAAATGCTTAACCAATAACTCTGCCGTATCCGAAAATGAAACTATTTCCTTGGCATCTTCCGGAAAAGCGACATGGACTATTAAAGGATTGAACTGTGGGCGGCCTTTGGCGGCAAAAATAGAAGCCACGGCATCGTCGGAGTAAGCATTACCGCCAAGTCCGTATACTGTTTCCGTGGGAAATGCAACCAAGCCCCCTTTTTGTAAGATTTCTGCGGCTTTTTTGATATCATCGGCAAGCATTTTACAGCCACTTAAACTTTTTGAAAATCAGAACCAGAATCAACGTAAAGAACAGAAATGCTCCCGTTAAAATCCAAAAACCATAAGGGTGATCCGCAAGCGGTATGCCTCCGACATTCATGCCCATTAAACCCGTAAAGAAGGTAAGCGGCATAAACAAAGTAGCAATAACGGAAACGGTATAAAAGTTTCTTTGTATTTCTTCGGAAAAGCGGCTGTTTAAATCTTCCATGTTAATGGTTGCACGCTCTCTTAAACTGTCGATATCTTCCAAAATCCTAGTTAAACGGTGGGCATTTTCCCGAAGCTGATAGCGTTCTTCTTTATCAAGCCATGAAACCAACTGCCGAGGAATTAAATCCATTGCGTCTCTTTGCGGGGCTAAATAACGGCGGATAGTGGAAAGTTTACGGCGACCTTCGGATAAAGGACTCATAACATCGTCATCATCTTCTTCGGATATGATTTTTGCTTCGATATCATCGACCAAATCTTCCAAATCAGCAATTTCCGCCACGACAACGTCCAAAATACAAGAACATATCTCGTCAAGCATTCCGCCGACATTTACCGGCCCCATGTTGGTAATAAGCTTGCGCTCAAGCTCTCTTGCCGCAACAAAGGGCTTGGTTCGCATCGTGATAATCCGATTCTTTTCGCACCATATACGGATTGGTAACATATCGTCTGGTTCTTCACCGGGATTTAAGTTGATTGACCGCAAGACTATGTAAAGTCCGTCTCCGTGTGCTAAACAGCGGGCTCTCGGTTCATCTTCTTCCAAAATATTTTCAATGATAAGTTCGTCAATGTCGCTTTTATTTTCCAGCCAATGACGAGCGTCATGCGCGTCTAAATCAACGTGCATCCATAAAGTTCCTTGTTCGGGAGTCCATGCTTTGAGCGCAGAATTATCAAGAATCCTGCCGCCGCCTTTCCCGTCTAGGAGGAATGAGTATACGAGCCAGTCTCTCGTCTCTTCCATTTTATCTTCCTTATGGTTATCATATATTGTTCAGGTTTTCTTTTACCCCAGAAAATGCTTAAAGAAAAGCAGAATAAACATAAAAAAAATATAAGGAGCGATAATAATGGAAATACAATTCAAACAGAACCCGCCCAAAGACGGAGCTTTGATAGCTTTTATTTATGCCGGAGAAAAGCTTCCCTCTGTGTTGGAAGATAGTGCTTTGATATCCGAAAAAGTCCTGAAAAACAAAGGATTTTCCAGCAAAAGAGGAGAAACTTTGCTGTTAACGCCGGCAAAAGCTGACGGCTTTACAACTATTTTGTTGGCGGGATTGGGCGACAAAGCAAAAGTTACGCCTTTGGTCATTCAAAAAGCTGCCGGTAATGCGGTTGGTGCTTTAGCTAAAACGCTTGAGCCAAAAGCGGCTTTATTGCTCCCCTCCTCTGATAAAGAAAGCGAATATGCGGCAAATGCGGCTTTCGGTGCGATTTTAGCCTCGTATCGCTTTGGCAAGTATCAAACCAAAAAGTCCGAAGACAAAGAAAAATCCCTAACAAAACTGGCGATAATTGTTGAAAATACCGAAGAAGCGGAAAAAGCCTTTAAACCTTGGGATAACCTTGCCAAGGGTATTTACACCGCCAGAGATTTAATATCCGAGCCTGCAAATGTAGTATATCCGGAAACTTTTGTTAAAAAGGCAGAAAAAATCGCTCCCGAAGGTTTGGAAATAACCGTTTTGAACAAAAGTGCCATGGCTAAAGCCGGAATGAATATGCTTTTAGGGGTCGCCCAAGGCTCGGAAAAAGAGCCGAAGCTTTTAATATGCAAATGGCTTGGAAACCCGAAGAAAAAGAATGTATCCCTTGGTATTATCGGTAAAGGCGTATGCTTTGATTCCGGAGGTATTTCTTTGAAGCCTTCCCAAGGTATGGATAAAATGAAATATGATATGGCAGGAGCCGGAGCCGCTTTGGGGCTTATGCAAGCTTTGGCTTTAAACAAAGCAAAGGTAAACGTTGTTGCCGTGATTCCTTTGGTGGAAAATATGCCTTCCGGAAGCGCTCAAAGACCAGGAGATGTTGTCGTATCCATGTCCGGCAAAACCGTAGAAATCTTAAACACTGATGCCGAAGGTCGCTTAATCCTTGGCGATGCGATTACCTATATCCAAAAAGAGTTTAAGCCAGAAACTATTATTGATATGGCAACCTTGACCGGAGCAATCAAAATCGCTTTGGGAACGGAATATGCCGGATTGTTCTCTAATGACGAGGAACTTATCCAAAAGCTTATCAAATCCGGACGGAAAAGCGGAGAAAAAGTCTGGGCTTTGCCTATGGATACGGAATATGCCGAATTGCTTAAATCCGATATCGCCGATATTAAAAACATATCGGACGGCGGACCGGGAAGTATTACAGCCGCAAAGTTCTTGGAAGCTTTTGTGGAAGAAAAAACCAAATGGGCTCATTTGGATATTGCAGCAATGGCTTGGGAAGATAAAGGCAAGCCAACCAATCCGAAAGGTGCGGCAGGTTTCGGAGTTAAACTTTTGAATCAATTCATATTTGATAACTATTTATAAAATAATAATATTGCTTTTATGCATTTAAGGTGGGTTTAGATTAATCCACCTTAAATTATGAATAAAACAAGCTTTAGCAAAGAATATGCCCAAAAGAAAACGGCGCCCCAAAGGACGCCGTAATTCTTTGCTTTTGCAGTATGATTAGAACAACTGCAATACGCTCTGTTCGGCTTGAGCCGCCATAGACAGGGCGTTCGTACCCAAAGACTGACGAGTCTGAAGCGCAAGCATGTTCGCTGCTTCTTCGTTCATGTCCGCCAAAGTCAATGCGTCCGCACCGGAAGTCAAGATGTTAATCATGCTTTCAGTGAAGTCCTGTCTAGTCTGAACAACAGAAAGGTTCTGACCAAAGGTAGAGGCCTGTTCACGCAGAGTGTTAATCGCAGTTTCTGCCGCCGAAATAGAGGCGTCAAGTTTTTCCGCGTTGTTCCAATCTGCGGCTGTTGTTAATCCCAAGCCAGCAGCGTCGAAGATTACACCTTCAATCTTCAAGGTACTGGTACGAGTCTCGTTGAAGTTAACCGTAAGGTCATCGCCGTTCAAAAGGTTAATACCTTTGTAAGACGTATCTTGAACGATCTCGTTAATCTGGGTCAGAATGTTATTGAAGTTGGTCTGATAAGTCTCCAAGCTGTTTTTGGCTTCAGCTGTGGCAGCAACTCCAAACTCAGTACCATCAGTACCTGCGGTTTCTGCGGTTGCAAAAGCATAGCCGTTTTTGTTGGAAACAACTAATTTTCCTTCAACTACGCTTGCCTGCATACCGACGGCTTTTGCATCATCATTTTCATTAATGGCCGCAGCAACAGCAGCTGCATCTCCGGTAGCATCAACGGAAACTTCCGTAGTGTCGGCTTCACCGGGAACCGTAACGGTAAATACAATTTTACCACCGGAACCATATTTGCCGTCGTCTGCAGTTCCTTTAGCTTCCGAAGCTTCCTTGGAAGCAGAAAAAGCCTGATCCGCAATAGATTTAGCTTGCTCAACCAAAGACGTTAAAGTCGTAATACCTTCGTCTGCGGCTTTAATAGTCTGAACCGCCTGACCCATGCTGTCCAAAAGGTTGTTAAGGTCACTAGCACGTGCGTTCAAAGACTGCGCAGTAAAATAAGATAAAGGATTATCAATAGCGCTGTTTACCTTCTTTCCGGTGGAAAGGCGTTCTTGGGTACGGTCAAGCAAAGCAGAAGTATTCTTCAAGCTGAGAAGATTGCTACGCATACTTGATGTTAGGGTAATATCATTGATAGACATGGTTTCAACTCCTTACTAGATAAAACAACAGTTTTGAACCTTCCTGGTTCTTGGATAGGAATAAAATATTTATCCCTATCACCTATTTTTAATGTAACAGATTTTATAAAAAAAATCTACCTTAATATGTAATATTCCAAGGTTAACAATAGGTTAAATCAAGATATTGTGGTCTTTTCAGATAATACCTACTTTTTGTCGCACGTCCGACTCGGAAGGCTGCCAATCTTCCAAAAACTTTTCCAGCTTTTCGTCTGGGGTATCGGGAATGACTATGTACAGCTTTAACAGTAAATCGCCTTTATGGACGCCTTTTGCCACTCCTTTGCCTCTAAGCCTAAGGACACTGCCGTGATTAGAGTTCTTGGGAACCGTAACCGCAACTTTGCCGTCCAGAGTCGGAACGGTTATTTTGCCACCGTTTACCGCTTCTTTAATGCTGATGGGAATATTGGCAATTATGTCTAGTCCTTCTCTGGTAAACAAAGGGTGCTTGCCAACAACGATTTTAACCAGAGCATCGCCGGGTTTGCCGCCACCGATTCCGGGATTGCCCTGCTCTTTTAAACGCAAGACCGAATC
The DNA here is from genome assembly GCA_017507765.1 of Alphaproteobacteria bacterium. Classification (GTDB taxonomy): domain Bacteria; phylum Pseudomonadota; class Alphaproteobacteria; order CACZRW01; family CACZRW01; genus RGIG5556. The sequence goes on from JAFWAG010000075.1 coordinate 6,845, forward strand.
GTTATCCGTACCGGCAGGAATCTTTACCTTTATTCTTTTGCCGTTAGCCAAGGTAACTTCTCTTTCCACACCAAGAGCCGCATCAAGGAAGCTTACCTCCATACTGTAGTTGATATCTGCGCCCTTTTTCTTAAAACTGCGCTGACGTCCTCCGGGATGGAAAAAGCTGGCAAAATCGGCGAATCCTTCGGCTCCTCCGGCATTAAAAGAGCCGCCGCCAAAAAGGTCGCTAAAATCAAAGCCTCCTTGAGAGCCGCCGGCTCCCTGCCAATAGCTTCCGCCTTGATTAAAGTTAAATCCCGGACGTTCGTTACCGTTGGCGTCAATTTCTCCGTTATCGTAACGAGTTCGCTTTGCCGGATCTGATAAAATATCGTATGCGGCGGTAACGTCTTTAAACTTTTCGGCCGCAGACGGATTGTTTTGATTAACGTCAGGGTGAAGCTCCCGCGCGAGCCTGCGATAGGCTTTCTTTATCTCGTCCGCGGTGGCGTTCTTTTTTACTCCCAAAGTTACATAAGGGTCATTCATGGCTGTCTATAAGCCTCCTTGCTATGATTAGAATACTTTACCTTATAATGTGGTATGGCTTTTATAACTTTTCAACCCATTAAAAATAATATATTTAGCTTCTTAGCTATCCGGACGTATAATCACGTCCTTTTTAAATTGTTGCGAGGTTAAAATGACCCAAAACACCCAAATAACTTCCGAAAACATACAAATACCAAGAGCTTCTTTACTCCGGTATGCGACATATGCATCGGTATTTACCGCTTTTGCGCTTATCGTCGCCAAAATAGCCGCTTTCGTATTTACCGGCTCTATGGCAATCTTGGCAACCGTGGTAGATTCTTGTTTGGATTTACTCGCTTCATTTATAAATATGCTGGCCGTTCGCCAAGCAACCCTTCCCGCTGACCATGACCACCGCTTCGGACACGGAAAGTTTGAGCCTCTGGCAGGACTTGGCCAAGCTGCTTTCGTATTCGGCTCCGGATTTTTCCTCTTGCTTAACGCCGTAGGTAAAATCGGCAAAGATTACGAAATCGAAAATATCGGAGTCGGTATAACCGTAATGGCTTTTTCTATTGTCATGACGGGAATCCTATTGGCAATTCAATATTACGTCATCAAAAAGACTAAATCCGTAGCGATTCAAGCAGATAAAGCTCATTATACCGGAGACTTACTGATAAACGGAAGCGTGATTATTTCTCTTTTGATATCCAAGTTCTTTAACCTCCATTATGTAGACATTATCTTTGCTATCCTGATTGCTTTGTACTTGATGTATACGGCAACAACAATACTGATAACCTCGACAAAGCTGTTAACTGATTCGGAATTGCCGGACGATGAACGAAAGAAAATACTTGACATAATTATGTCCAATAATAAAATTGCCGGAGCTCATGACTTGCGGACACGCTCTTCGGGGGACAAGCGTTTTATCCAGTTTCATTTGGAAATTAACCGCCATCTTTCTTTACTTGAAGCGCACGCAATTGCCGATGAGGTTGAAATTGCTATTTTGGACGTGTTTCCTGATGCCGAAGTGCTAATCCATGAAGACCCTTCGGACTTTTTCGAAAATCACCCCGAAATATGCTATCAAATGAACTCAGGATAACCGAAAGGAAGTTAAAGCATGAATCTTTTGCAACAGCGCATAAATAAAGAAAAAGCAAAAGCTACACTTGATAACAATAATTATGATGCTTTAAATCTTTCTCCGGAAATATCGGCTCTGTTAAAGGCAAAAGATGCAATAATATCCTTGCAACAAAAACAATTAGATGCTTTGGAAGATGAACCTTTTAACTTCCAACAAATGCTTTTGTTGCCAGGGGAAATAAGTACTTATAAATCCCGCAATGACGTTGACTTGCACGTTTCTTTTTCCTTTGCTCATTCCGAAAAGCAGGCTTCTTTTATACCGGTTGTGGCTTCCAATATGGATACTATCGGAACCTTGGCTATGGCTGATGTTTTACGCCAAAAGGAAATGTTCACCTGTCTGCACAAGTTTCATGAAACAAAGAAGTTAACTCAATACTTTTCATCTTTAAAAGCTAATGACCCGAAAGCTTTTGAATATTTTGCTATTTCCACCGGTATATCTGACCAAGATTACCGAAGAACCGAATACATAATGGAAAAGAATCCGGAACTTCAATATATCTGTGTAGACGTGGCTAACGGATATATGGAAGCGTTGGATAAGTTTGTAAAGAAAGTCAGAAAAAGATTTCCGGAAACCACCATTTTTGTCGGCAATGTAGTTGATGCAAAAAGAACCAAAGACTTGATAGAGATTGGTGCCGATGCGGTTAAAGTCGGCATAGGTCCGGGGTCGGTATGTACAACCCGTCAAGAAGCCGGTGTGGGAGCTTTGCAAGGTTCCGCCATAGTTGATTGTGCTTATGGTGTACATGAACTCGGCTATGGTCATATCATTTCCGACGGCGGCTGTACCAATGCCGGAAATATTAGCCAAGCCTGTGCTTGCGGAGCTGACATGATTATGTTGGGCGGATTGTTATCCGGACACAAAGAATGCTTTGAAGGCGAACCAAAAATCAAAATCGACAGCTATGGCAAAGAATGGGTTGAGTTCTATGGTATGAGTTCTTATAAAGCCATGCAAAATCACTACAAAGACTGCGAAAAACGTATGGAATATCGTGGAAGTGAAGGACGGGCAATCTTGGTTGAATATAAAGGCCCCGTTATAAATACCGTAAACGCTTTGTTAGGCGGTATGCGCTCGGCAATAACTTATACCGGAGTTTCCGGTCTGCGTGATTTACGAAAAGCCGAATACCAGATTTTACATGACGGAAATAACGGGCTTAACCTGTCATTGGCAACCAAAAGTCCTTTGTTTGAAATGAACGTACATCAGTGTACACGTTAGGTTTTGTCCTCTATTTACCTTTATCTTATTAAGTAATTTAGTCTTTAAAGATTAAATACTATGTGCTACAAATGCGCCGCTTTAGTTTTTTATTATAAAAAGGATTTAAAGAATGGCTTGTAATTTTATGGCAGGAAAAAAAGGCCTTATAATGGGCGTTGCAAACGATCACTCTATTGCTTGGGGAATTGCTAAGCAATGCCATGAACAAGGTGCAGAACTCGCCTTTACTTATCAGGGCGAAACTTTGGAGAAAAGAGTCCGCCCCTTGGCTGCTTCGCTGGAAAGCGAACTTGTTATACCTTGCGATGTAACCGATACCGAAAGCATGGAAGAGCTTTTTAAAACAATAAAAGAAAAATGGGGAAAGCTTGATTTTCTGGTACACGCAATTGCTTTTTCCGACAGAAACGAACTTAAAGGTCGCTATGCCGATACAACCAAAGGAAACTTCATCAATACAATGCAGATTTCCTGCTATTCCTTTACCGAAGCCTGCAAACGAGCTTCGGATTTGATGACGGACGGCGGAAGCTGTATCACCCTCACCTATTACGGCGGGGAAAAATGCTTGCCTAATTACAATGTTATGGGCGTTGCCAAAGCAGCCTTAGATGCTTCCGTTCGTTATCTAGCCAATGACTTGGGCCCCAAGAATATCCGGATTAATGCTATATCTTCCGGACCGGTTAAAACTTTAGCAGCTTCCGGAGTCGGAGACTTCCGTTATATCCTTAACTGGAACGAAAATAATGCTCCGTTGCGCCGCAATGTTACCATTGAAGAAGTCGGAAATGCCGGAATGTTCCTGTTGTCTGACTTATCTTCTGCCGTTACCGGAGAAGTTATGCACGTAGACTGCGGATATAATATTATCGGCATGATTGCCGCTGATAATGTAGCAAAAGACGCAGAACTTTTAACCGCTATGGCAAAGCTTTAAAAATATGTCCGCCGTGGGAAAATTATTTAAGTTTATAAGCAAAACGATTATTTTTCTTTTTGCTTTGCTGGGTATTTTGACTGCGGCGGTTATCGCTTGCCTGATAGTACTGGCATCTGCCATAGAGCCTTCGGTTCCTTCTTTGCCGGAAAAGTTTGCTCTTGTCTTAAACCTTGATGAAGATATTCAGGAAAATGCGCAAGAAGACTTTATGGCTTTTCTTGCCGATACTTCTTTGTTCAGCCTTAAAGATGCAAACGAGGCGATTAAATATGCTGCCTCTGACCCAAAAGTTGATGTCTTAGTCGGCAGGCTTAACTCTTCTTGGCTTGGGGCGGCTCAAGTTCAGGAAATGCACGAAGCCCTTAGCGCTTTTAAAAAGGCGGGGAAAGATTCATTCCTGTATTCGGAAACTATCGGTATGGACGGATACGGAACCAGTGATTACTACCTAGCTTCCGGATTCAAAGAAATATGGCTACAACCGACCGGAAGTGTAAATATTACCGGTTTGTTTATGGAAGCTCCTTTCTTTAATTCCTTGCTTCAAAAAATCGGCGTAACGACCGACTTTTATGCTCGCCATGAATATAAAGGCGGTGCCGAAAATATGACGGCAGATACTATGTCTCCTTATGTTCGGCAAAATATGGAAAGCATTGCCGATAACCTATATAAACAAATAATTACCAAAACGGCAGAGGCTCGGAATATAGAAGCAAATGCCTTGGAAAAACTGGTTAATGAAGCTCCTTTATCTGCCACGAAAGCTTTGCAAAACGGACTGGTGGACAAGCTTGCTTACCGTGATGAACTGGAAGAACGGATTAAAGATTTACCGCAAATATCGCTTGATGAATATATCCTTTATCAGAAAAACTATGTCGAAAAGAAAAATAAAATCGCTTTGATTTACGTTAACGGTATGATTATTTCCGGACAAAGCAACTATCCGTCTTTTGGCGATGATAATGCTTTTGCCGGAGCTGACGACATAACCGAAGCCATATACGAAGCCGCCGAAGATAAAGACGTCAAAGCCATTGTAATCAGAATTAACAGCCCAGGGGGAAGCTATACGGCTTCTGATGCTATTTGGCACGCTTTGGAAACCGTAAAAGCAAAGCATAAAATACCCGTAGTAGCTTCTTTGGGCGACACGGCCGCTTCCGGCGGGTACTTTGCCGCAATCGGAGCGGATAAAATTGTGGCTATGCCGGCAAGCATTACCGGCTCTATCGGAGTATTCGGCGGCAAGGTATCTTTGGACGGATTGTGGCAAAAAATCGGCGTTTCTTGGGATATGGTTCAAAAAGGCCAAAATGCCGATATGATGTCGCTTAACAAATCCTTTTCCCCTGCTCAGCGTAAAGCTTTTGAAGAGTCCTTAGATGAAGTATATCTCGACTTTACGCAAAAAGTTGCTAAGGCTCGCAAGCTTTCGCCGGAAGCCTTGGATAAAGCCGCCCGAGGACGTGTTTTCACCGGAGAGCAAGCTTTGACTGTCGGACTGGTTGATAAATTGGGAAGCTTAGATACGGCAATAGAGAAAGCAAAAGAATTAGCCGATATAAATAATTATTCTGTAGTAATATATCCGAAACCAAAAAGTAAAATTGAACTTTTAAATGAGTTTATTCAAAGTAAAAATATTATTTCTACTATCGGTTATCGCTTAAATACCATTCTTTATGATACGGTTTTATTTTCGCCTGCACCAAAAATAAAATAAATATTTTGCTTATTCCGCTTTTTGTTGTTCATAACATCTATAAGCAGAAATGTTTAAGGATATTATTCGGCTATATACCCGCAATAAGAATATATTTACACCTTTGCTCCTTTGCGTATATTGTTTTCTTACATTAACTTAGCAAAGGCAGGAAACAATGGATATAACTCTATCCCCCGCCATTCTTAAAGGTTCGCTTGAAATGCCTGCGTCAAAGTCCGAGGCTCACCGTGCTTTAATATGCTCGGCCTTGACTGGTGCGGGAGGAAAAGTTAAATGCGCCAATCCTGCCGATGATATTATGGTTACAGCCGAATGCCTTAGCCGCTTGGGGGCTGATACCATTTATGATGACGGATACTTTACGGTAAAACCTTGGCATAGACCGGATAACTTTCCCAAACTCAACTGCAAAGAAAGCGGGTCTTCTTTGCGTTTTTTAATCCCCGTGGCCGCACTTCTTGGTACCGGAGCGGAGTTTGTTGGTGAAGGCAGGCTTCCGGAAAGACCTTTATCCGAACTATTGAGTGTAATAAAAGGCTGCAATATTACTTCGCAAAAACTGCCTTTTACTTTAACTGGACAACTAAAAGCAGGAGATTTCTATCTTCCCGGCAATATAAGTTCACAATATATATCCGGACTTTTACTTTCTTTACCTTATTTACAAGAGGAAAGCCGAATCATTATTACTTCGGAATTAGAATCTTCCGGTTATGTTGACATGACAATTCAAGTATTGGAGCGGTTTGGCATATCCGTTACCTCCGCACCCAATGAATGGGTGATTGCCGGAGGAGAAGAATATCGCTCCCCTTCCCTTTATCAAGTTGAAGGAGACTGGTCGGCGGCGGCATTCTGGCTTGCCGCAGGAGCATTGGGGGCGGATATTGTTTTGCATGGATTAAACCCTTTATCCCTTCAGCCGGATAAAGCAATCATCAATATATTAAAAGATTTTGGGGCTGAGATAGAAGTTGCCGAAGGATATATCAAAGCAAGCAGAGGTAACCTTAAAGCCTTGGATATAGATGCGTCCAACATACCGGATTTAGTGCCGATTTTGGCTTTAATCGCCTCGCTTGCCGAAGGGGAAAGCAGGATTTACAATGCCGGACGGTTGCGCATGAAAGAAAGCAACCGCCTTTCTACTACAGCTGAGCTTTTAAACGCTTTGGGAGGCAAGGTAAGCGAAAAAGATGATGCTTTGCTTATAACCGGAGTTAATGCTTTAAAAGGAGGCATTAGGGTAAGCGGGGCAAATGACCATAGGATTGTTATGACCGCTGCTATTGCTTCCTTGTTCTGCCAAGAGCCCGTAACCATTTCCGGCATACAAGCCGTTCGTAAATCTTATCCTGATTTCTTTCAGGATTTAGCCGCTTCAGGAGGAAAAATAAATGTCCTTTAGTTTTGGGGAAAATATCCGGATAACTCTGTTCGGGCAGTCTCATGCCGAAGCCATAGGCGTAATCATCGACGGATTGCCGGCAGGCATATCTTTTGATACCGACGCGATACAAGCTTTTATGGCTCGGCGGGCGCCGGGGAAAAGTCCTTTGGCTACGGCTCGGAAAGAAGACGACATACCAAAGATACTTTCCGGTATGAAAAACGGTAAAACTTGCGGCGCTCCGATATGTGCGATTATAGAAAATCATGATGTAAAATCCGGTGATTATAATCCGGATATTCCTCGCCCTTCTCATGCAGATTATCCTGCTTTTGTGAAATATAAGGGTGCTTTTGATTACCGAGGCGGCGGACACTTTTCCGGACGTATGACGGCTTCTTTATGCTTTGCCGGAGCTTTGTGCCTACAAATATTAGCCCGCAAAGGAATTAAGATTGCGGCGCATATCGCTTCGATTGCTTCGGTTAATGATACTCTTTTCAATCCTTTGGAGCCGGAAAACGTCAATAAAGATTTTCCCGTTATCAATCCCGAAGCCGGATTAAAAATGCAAGATCTTATCTTGGATACCGCCAAAGACGGAGACTCTCTTGGTGGGGTGATAGAATGCGCTGTAACCGGTATGCCCGCAGGCGTAGGAGAACCTATATTCGGAGGTTTGGAAAATGTTATTGCTTCCGCTATGTTTGCCATTCCCGCCGTAAAAGGAATTGAATTCGGTGCCGGATTTGCGGCAGCTTTGATGAAAGGTTCGGAAAACAATGATGCTTATTACTTTGCCGGACAAAACATAAAAACCCGCACAAATAACCATGGCGGGATTTTGGGCGGATTAAGTTCCGGCATGCCGATTATATTCCGCACAGCTATAAAGCCAACTCCGTCTATCGCAAAGCCTCAGGAAAGCGTCAACCTTGCCACCGGAGAGGCTACCGAACTTATAATTAAAGGTCGCCATGACCCTTGCATAGTGCCAAGAGCGGTTCCTTGCGTTGAAGCAGTAACGGCTATTGCCCTGACCGATATATTAGCAAATGAGGTGCAATTATGACATACGGTTTACTTGGAGAAAAACTCTCTCACAGCTATTCACCGGAGATTCACAAAGAACTCGGCGACTATGATTACCGCTTGTATAACGTAGCTCCGGAAGAACTGGAAAGCTTCCTTATGACGGGGGATTTTCAGGGCTTGAATGTAACCATTCCTTATAAAAAAGCCGTTATTCCTTTTTGTGCAGAGCTTTCTCCTTTGGCAAGGAAAATCGGCAGTGTAAATACGATTATCCGCCGTGAAGACGGTACTTTGTTCGGAGATAATACGGATTATTTCGGCTTTGCCTATATGGCAGAAAAAGCAGGTATTTCTTTTGCCGATAAAAAGATTCTGGTTCTGGGTAGCGGGGGAACTTTCCTTACCGCCAAAGCCGTTATGGAAGATGCTGATGCTAGGGAAATCGTACTGGTATCCCGTACGGGAGAGGTAAACTATAGTAACCTTAACCTCCATACGGACGCAGATATAATCGTAAATACCACTCCGATTGGAATGTATCCGGATAACGGAGAAAAGCTTTTAACTTTGAGCGACTTTCCTAAATGCTCCGGAGTAATTGATGTAATTTACAATCCAATGTCTACGGCGTTAATCTTAGAGGCGAGAAAGCTTAATATACCATGCACGGGAGGATTCCCCATGTTGGTAGCTCAAGCCGTAAAGTCCGCCGAACTGTTTACCGGCAAAGATATTCCAGATTACCGTACCGGAGAAATAATCCATAAACTGGCAAATAAAGTTTTTAATCTTATCCTTATCGGAATGCCGGGGGCGGGAAAAACTTCCATAGGAGCCGAGATTGCGAAAATCCTACGCAAGCCTTTCTTGGATATGGATACCATAATTGCCGAAGAAGCAGGAAAAAGCATACCGGAGATTTTTGCCACCCAAGGTGAAGGCGCTTTCCGAGAAATGGAAAAAGACTTGGCTGCTAAAATCGGCAAAGAAAGAGGCGCGGTAATAGCTACCGGAGGTGGGTCAATTTTAAATCCGTTAAACCAAGATGCTTTGATGCAAAACGGCAAAATATACTTCATTGAACGAGAACTTTCCTTACTCGCCAGAGACGGCAGACCTCTTTCCAAAGATTTGGAAACTTTGCAGAAAATGTATGAAGAGCGGCTGCCGATTTATAATGCTTGCGCCGATGCAAAAATGCAAA
>JAFWAG010000076.1 GCA_017507765.1 Alphaproteobacteria bacterium
ACTGCATGGGCGGTGCCAAGCGGTTCGGCTTGCACTGCCGTCTTATGCGGAGCTACGGCCTTGGCTACATCATCAGCATTCGGGGCAATAACGACTACGGCTTTGCTTATGCCGGCACTGTCCAAAGTCCCCAAAAGATGATTTATCATAGGGCGGCCGGCAATTTTATGAAGTACTTTCGCAAGGTTGCTTTTCATGCGGGTTCCTTTACCCGCCGCAAGGACAACTGCAGCGATTTCTCTTTCCTGCATAAAAACTCCTCGACTTTATGTTTTCTTTTGCTTAACACTACACATATATTTATATTTTACAAATAAAACTTTGTTGCGAATCTTTCAGTCATGCGGAAAAAACTTATTTTTGATTTAGACGGTACTTTGGTTAACAGCGTTCCCGATATTGCTGAGGGAATGAATATATTTTTACAACGTAAGGGCTTGCCTTTCATTGAAGAAAAAGACGTAAAGCTTACCATTGGCAAAGGCGCAGAAGTATCTTTGAAAAAGCTGTTGGCTTTGAAAAACGTGGCAGTATCTGAGGAAGAGTTCGGTAAACTGTATGCGGAATACATCAAGATTTATCAGGAAAAAGACTTAACCAAAACTCATTTATGGCCGGGGGTTAAAGAAACTCTTACGATTTTGCAGGAAGACGGATACGAAATGGCGGTATGTACAAATAAACCCAAAATACCTGCGGAAAATATCCTTGCCAAACTTGATATTAAAAAGTTTTTTAAAGTACTCGTAAATCCTGATACCGCCGGAGTTACCAAGCCAAACCTGAAAATTATGCAAGACTGTCTTAGCGGACTTGGCGCAGATGCCCGTGAGTGCGTAATGATTGGAGACAGTGAAACTGATGTATCTTGTGCCAAAGTAATAAACGTTCCGGCAATCTTGCTTACCTTCGGCTATGCTTTGGAGCCTTATGAAACTATGGGAGCTGACCGCTTGGTGAACAGTTTTGCCGAACTGCCGGAAGCAATAAGGTCTTTGTAACGCTTTAAACGAGGAGAAAAATGGCGATAATCACTATTTCCGGAGACTTAGGAAGCGGAAAAACTTCCGTAAGCAAAATATTGATTGAAAAATTGGGATATGAACGCTTCTCGGTCGGTGATGCGTGGCGAAAAGTGGCGGAAAATGAAGGAGTCTCTATCCTTGAGCTGAATAAACGTGCGGAAAAAGACAAAAGCATCGATTTAAAAGTGGATAACGAAATGATTGAAGTAGGAAAAACTATGGATAATCTGGTTATCGATTCTCGGTTGGCTTGGCACTTTATCCCTCATTCCTTTAAAGTAATGCTGAAAGTAAACCCCGAAGAAGCAGCTCGCCGGATTGCCAAAGACACTGAACGTAAAGGATGCGAAAACTTCCAAGACTTAAAAGAAGCCGCTCAAAGCATCGTAAACCGCCGAAAAAGCGAAGTGGAACGATTTAAGATTTATTATCAGGTCGATATCGAAGATGAAAATAATTTCGATATTGTCATTGATACTACGAATACTTTGCCGGAACAAATTGCCCAAGAAATTATAGCGGCGGCTAAAGCCAAAGGCGCAATTTGCTAAAAAACAATACTCTTGAATAGGTTATTTTTTATATTCATACGGTATAAAATATTATCAGTATTTAATTTAAGATATGGAGAAAGAAAATGTCCTTTAATGACCAGAACCTTCCTTTTGCCGAAAATCATTTGGAGCCGGCGATTTCTGAAAAAACCGTGGAGTTTCACTTTGGAAAGCATCAAAAAGGTTATGCCGATAAGCTTATCGCTTTGACCAACGGAACTCCGTTTGCAAATATGGATTTGGTATCGATTATCAAGGAAACCGTTGACAATCCTGCCCAAACGGCAATTTTTAATAACGCTGCACAATTGTGGAACCATATCCTTTATTGGGATTCCGTACATGCATATCGGGAAGAAAATCCCATTCCTGCCGGAGCTTTTGCCGATGCGGTTAAAGCAACCTTTGGAAATGAGGACAACCTTAAAGCCGAACTTTTGGACGCTGCGGTAAATCTGTTCGGAAGCGGGTGGGTATGGCTGGCAGCAGATAACAAAACCAAAGAACTTAAAATTATTAAAACCCAAAACGCTGCAAATCCTATCACTATGGACATGGAACCCTTGCTTACCATTGATGTTTGGGAACACGCTTATTATCTGGATTATCAAAACCGCCGTCCGGATTACGCGCAGACATTAATTGACAAACTGGCAAACTGGCATTTCGCGGCGTCAAATTTTACAGCCGCCTGATA
>JAFWAG010000077.1 GCA_017507765.1 Alphaproteobacteria bacterium
ATTATCTGCAATAGTTACAGCTTGACATTTCGCATAGTTCGGGTCGCTCGGTAGCCAGCATGAGAATTGATACTTTTTCTTGCAAACTTCCGAGACAGTTCGGCCGTACCAAATGCCGGCATTAACCCTGTTAATTATAACGTTAGCTACTGCCTGCATACCGGTTACACCTTCTCCCCGGGCTTCGCCCCAGATAGTTCTGGCCAAAACGTCAATTTCTTCTGATTTATCAACTAATACAGTTTTTCTGGTCATTATAAAGCCTACCCATACGACTAAAACAAAAACTACAGCTTTAACTATTTTGCGTTTCTGCATTTAATTGCTTTCTTAATTCGGCAATTTGCGCTTCTGTCGTAGTTATTTTTTCGATTGCTACTTCATCACCTAAAATTGCGCTGCGGATATTTCTTGCCGTGATTGTTGCTTCCAACCGGTTAATCTCTTCCTGCGCCAGTTCGGCAGGCTTTGGTTGAGGTACATTTCCTGCCAAATACCATTTGCCTTCATAGCTAATTTCTAAATCATATTGTTGCCAACCGGCATTTTTGGCATCAATCTGATTGATAACCAAATATTCCCCAGTTTCTGGATTTTTTAACTGTGCATATAAAATCATTTTAAGCCGCTCTCATTGGAAAAAATGTTCTGTAAACTACTGAGCCTTTGGGGTTAAAGGTAACGACGTCGCCTCCTTTAACCAAAACCCACAAACCGCAATCCATTGGATAGGTTGGCGTGGCAAAATATGCAATGGATTGGCCGTTAACATATATTGACATTCCGCCAACAGGACTTCCAGAGCACAAAAGCCTTACTATTCCATTTTTTGGCGCTATGTAAGAATTATCTGATAGCTCTACCTTTGCGTCATAATCCGGCATTTGATTTACATGGTTATTTAAAAACGTCATTGACTTATCCCATAAACTGTTATATTATAAACCCCGTAAGGCTTTTTCGGCCCGCATACACTGCGGTGTCCCTAAAAGCCTTCAATTTTGCCGTGCGTCCAAACAGTGGTATTTTCTGCCTTCTCTGTCTTCTGCTACGATTACTTTAATTTTTTCAATAGCCCCTTTTATTTTTATATAGCCGTAAACGGCATAAAACCTCTTGATTGTATCTTTACGCAAGTGGTTCGGGCTTTCCGGTACTATATCAATAGATTTTTCCAGAATTGTCTTTACCGCCGCCAAATATTTTAAATCAGAAATATTTACCGGTATTTTAGATACGGTTTCACTAAAAGCGCGGCTATAAAAGTTAATATCCCCTAATATGGGATTGTTTACTTTCGTACCGGTAAGGTTACGCCTATACCATTCACGGCAGATTTTTATATAAAAATCTCTGTTTCCGCGGTATATACCAACTTCTTCTCCGGTTATTTTAGCAACCGGTAAATGCGTTTTCTTTTTTCTCATGAGAATCTACCAAAAACCAGAGTGTCGCCTTCTGCGCCGTAAACTTTAAAAGGTGCGTTGAGAGTTATTTCTTCAGTGCCAAGCGGCGCAAGAATAAAACCGTCCGCCGCATATAAGCGCAGATTATTGCTTCCGGTGTTTTGAATGCGCGTAAACTTTGCGCCGGAAGGGTCAAGTTCAACCTCGCCGGTATCATCAAACGTATAAGTAACCGGAATGCCAAGCGTGTAAACTTCGTTTGTAACCGTTAACGGCTCTTCATTAGCATTCGCCACCAAAACTGTACCGGATACCGTGAGCCAGCTATCGTCAATTGTGCCGATGCCCATGGCGAACTTAACCGTTAGCGGATTTTCTAAATCCTGATTAAATAGCTGAACATAGGTTGCGGTATAGTTCAAATGATAGCCGATTCCTGCTTCAATTGTCGTTTGTCCTCCCGAACCGCCAAAGTTAACCAGCAATGCGCCGTTTAAGTTTGTAGATAATACCCGGAAAGCGTCATAATCATAATAAACTACTCTTGACTGTCCGGGCGGTATGGTTTCCGTAAACTCTCGGTAAGGGTTAGGTATCGTTCCGGTATTAATGTTTGTTAAGGTGTTAACCATTATCTACTCCTTAAAATCCCGTATCCGACAAGAGCAATGGCGGCTATAGTCATAACCGGCGTAATGCTGTCAAAAAAGTTTGCCGTTTCGCTTGATGCTTTGTTGTAAGCTTCGTTTGAACTATCAATCGCTTTTTCCGCCGACGATTGAATACTAGTAACGGCGGTTGTGTAGTTACCTTTTGCAAAGTCCAAAACCGCTTTTAGGTTGTCATCAGAAAGTCCTACCGGATTATAATTGTAATCGCCGTTAATGCTGGTGTTGTCATGCGACAAATCGCCAAAAACCGCGCTGTTCTGGTCGGTATAATTTTGCGTTGTGCTTGTGGATTTAGAGCCGCCAAAAAGTCCCATTTTACTTCCTCCGCCAAATCCAAACAACCAAAGCTACGCCGCCGATAAGCGCAAGCATTTTTACAAGGCCAAACTTTTCTGACGAGCCGTAATTGATGCTGTCGCCGATAGTTCCGCCATAAGCCGCACTGGTCGAGCCAAGGTCGAGCGAACCGGAAATATCAAAAGGTGCTACTCCCTGCTGAGCCATGAAAGCCTCCTACTTCAAAGCTTTAAGCGCAAAGTTTGCGATTATGATTGCGCCAAGCACACCGCCAACCGTTACTACTATTCCCATTGGCGTAACCGTTACGCCGCCGATTGTGAAAGTGTCGGCCGGTTGTGCGCTGCTTGTCGTGGCTGTTGCGGGCGAACTGCTACCGACTGTTGCGGCGGTAACATAAGCAGAGCTTGCCGCTTTAGAAATATCTACCACGCCGTCCCATAAGGTATCCCACCAAGAGCTATCCTCTTTCGTTGTATCTGTTGCGTTTTTTTCTGCCATTTCTTTTATTCCCTTAAAGGGAGGGGCAAAGCCCCTCCTCTATCATGCCAAGGCCGCATTCAACATAATCTGCGGAAGGTTTTTAATGGTTACGGCGCAAAGGTCGTAATTGCCTCCTGTCGGAGCGGTAGAGAAGTTCGTTTTGAAACGAAGTTCGGTAACGCCCTGCATCGGCACAACGCCCGATATAGTGCCGTCGGCGAATAAATACGGGAAATATCCGCTTACCGCCGCAAATCCGCGGGCAGATGCAATATAATCCGCAACATTTAAGGCGATTGGGTCAATCAGGCTGTTGCCGTTAAGAATGCACTCGCCGTCCGCAATTACACCGCCGCCATTATTAGCCAAAACGAACAAGTAGCCGTCGTTGCTATCTCGCGGCAACGTGTCAACGGTGGATATGCCGGTTGACGTCATGGTTTGCGGGTAGCTGATTACTTTAACCAGGCTTGTAGAAGAGCTGATAAAGTTGCGGCGTTCGGTCGATACTTCAACATCGGTAACGGCGGTAACCGTTCCGTTGACGTAAATCTGCAATTGAATTGTCTGGACATTCTGACAACCGATAGCAAAAAGCTTTTCATACTGCGGATTTTTGAATAAAAGCTTGCCGACACAAAGCGATATAACGTTTGACGGGTTACCAACCTGAGAAACTTCCTGCCCTAAAAAGGCGTAAATATCGTAAAGGCGAGTAATCGGCGTATTGATGATCTGTTCGCCGTTGATATTCAAAGCAACCTTACCGATAGAGCTTTTGACGTTCGCGGCTGTTGCCGGTGCGCCAGAATTGGTAAATCTAAGCTGAATATCGTCAATAGTCTGATAGCTCGGAATATTGAAAGTAATCACATTGCCGGCGGCAACGGGCTTACTTTCATGGACGTTAATTATAGGTATTTGAGTCATTATAGCACCTATAATTAAGCAGAAGTTTTAGCAACAAACTTGTTATAACCCCAAATGCCAACCATAACACAGGCGACAATAGCGGCCATGGATTTTAAATCTTTCATTCTTTCCTCCAAAAAAGTTAAAAAAAATCTCCGGAGAAAAGCCCTAACAGAAACAAAAAAAAATCGCAAATCCGGAAATGGCGGATTTCTGCGATTTTCTTCTACGTACGTAAAAAAATGAAAAAATACAAAAAAAGTTTTAGACAGGAGCTAAACGTATATCCAATTTATTTAAAATCTTAAAAAGATTTTCGGCGGTAAGTTTACCTTCTCCGGTTAATTGTCTATAAAAAGTTCTTCTTGGTATTCCTGCTTTTTTAGCGGTTGTCGCCATACGAGAGCGAGCTTTTATAATATCCCTCAAAAGAAGTTTAAAAGAGGCTTCGTCATAATCTTCAAATGCTATTTGTATAGCAAGCCTTATATCTTCTTCGGTTTCTAAATGTTCTGAACCGTCCCAAAGTGTTAATTTTTCTTCTTCCATCATTACCTCCATTTTTTCGCGAGTTCTTGTGCTTTTAAAATATCTTCGCTTTGTCTTTGTTTTGTTCCGCCGACCAATAAAATTATAATTTCTTCGCCCTTTTTCGTGAA
>JAFWAG010000006.1 GCA_017507765.1 Alphaproteobacteria bacterium
TTTCTTTGTTGGCTTCGATATATTCCGCAGCAGCGTTCTTTAACAAAAGCAACGTGTTCGCTTCGTTTATGTTGTCTATATCCTGACGACGGTCGGCAACGTGCTTATACAAAACCGGTGTCAGAGCCGCTATAAGCCCTAACATAACTATCGCTTCAACCGTAATACTGCCTATTTGGGTGCTATTTTCTAGCGGGGGGGGGTAAACACTTTCATTCTTTTAGAAAACATCGGAGATTCCTCCACTTCTTAGATGTAAAAACGGTAAATTATATTATCAAGCCGGCAAAAATGTAAAGGGATTAAAAAAGATAGCTTTGAATATCCCGAAAAACATCATGAAACATCGTATCGGTTAAAACTCCCGTGTTCGTATTGTAACGGGAGCAATGATAGCAATCTATTAAGCTGACATTGTCGGCAATATTTTTATGCAGTTTCCCGTGAGCAAAAGGAAAAGCCGATTTCTTCACCTTAAAAGCATTTAATACCGCACCGTGAGCAACCGTTCCCAAAGCCATAATGATTTTTAAGTTCGGCATAGATGCTATTTCTGCTTTTAATTTATGGTTACAGTTTTTGATTTCTTCTCCGGTTACTTTGTTTTGTGGAGGCACACAGCGAACAGCATTGGTTATCCGGCAATTTTTTAGAACTAAGCCGTCATCAGGGGAAGCTTTATACTCTCCGGACGCAAAGCCGAAGCCAAGCAAAGTTTGATATAAAAGCTCTCCGGCATAGTCTCCGGTAAACGGGCGGCCGGTACGGTTAGCCCCCTTTAACCCCGGAGCCAAGCCAACGATTAAAAGCTCTCCACTTTTATCTCCAAAAGACGGAACCGGAGCATTATAAAAATCAGGATAAATATCCCTGTTGCCAAGGATAAACTCTCTTAACCTAGGACAGTTTAAACAGTCTTTATCTTCAACTATTGCCATGACAGATTAGATTTAATCATGATCAGCGTCATTTTCCATTAGTTCACTGTAACGGTTGAACATATCAATGTCTTGCAAATCGACACTTGGACATTCTTCCATATCCGTCATATTCGGTTTGTACAGATTATCAATCCGTTTTATATCCTTTGCCAACTTGGCAACGTCAATAAAAGTATCAGCCTTACGTCTAAGATCATCTGCGGCCATAGAAGTCTTGCTTACAACCGTAAAACGAACACCTTTTTTCTGAACTGCGTCCATAAGCGGGAAAAAATCTCCGTCACCGGAAAATAAAACTATATGGTCAACATGGTCTGCCATTTGCAACATATCAACGGCGATTTCTATGTTTACCGAGTCTTTCATGTGTTTTACACCCATACTGTCAATAAACTCGGTTGAAGGCTTTGACAAAACCTTGAACCCGTTATAGTCAAGCCAGTCAACCAATGGACGAAGCGGAGAATATTCAGGATCTTCTTGCTGGCAGGTATAATAAAAAGCCCGAACAAGACGCTCTGACTTAGCAAAATATTCTTTTAAACGGCTGTAATCTACATCAAATCCACTGCTTTTTGTTGCGGCATAAAAATTGGAACCATCTATAAATAAAGCAACTTTATCCTCTGAATAAGAGCGCATCAAAAACCTTCCGATAAAAACTTTAATAAAAAATATAAATAAAAAACATCTTAATGGTAGGGCTATTTAACTTAAAAATGCAAGATATTTTTATGACTTTTACTAATTTCCTTGCCAAAACGGGAAAAACTTTGTATTGTGTCAGACTTTCATGAATTCGATTCTACTATTATTGCAATAAGAGGTTTTTAATATGGCACGTGTTACCGTAGAAGATTGCGTACTTAAAGTACCTAATCGTTTTGAGTTAGTTCTGCTGGCAAGCCAAAGAGCAAAAGAGCTTGGCGCCGGTTCCGAACCAACCATTGACAGAGATAATGATAAGAACTCCGTAATTTCTTTAAGAGAAATTGCCGAAGGAACCGTTTCCGCCGAAGCGCTTAAAGACGACTTGGTTTCCAGCTTGCAAAAGTACGTCAAAGTTGAAGAAAACGAAGACGAAGAATTGGAACTTAAAGCCGCTGAAGCAGAACTTGCCGGCGAAGAAGCTGCTTTCGCAAATATGGCTGCCGAAGCTTTGGTCGCCGAAGCAGATGCGATTGAAGTAGCAGAAGAAGCCTAAGATTTACTTATACCTTAGCTTCCTGTTTTTAAAGCTTTATCGTTAAGGTTCACGTCATGCTTCAAGAATCTGAACTTGTGGAACGAGTAAAAGCCTATGACCCTGCGGCAGATGAGAATCTGCTCCGTAAAGCGTACAACTTTGCCATGAAGATGCACGCAAATCAAAAACGTGAGTCAGGGGAAGATTATTTTACTCACCCCGTACAAGTTGCAGAAATCCTTATCGAATACAAAATGGATCCGGTTTCCGTGGTGGCGGCGTTACTGCATGACGTTGTTGAAGATACTACGGTTTCTGTGGAAGATATCAAAGACTTATTCGGCGATGAGGTAGCTAAGCTTGTCGACGGAGTTACCAAACTTACACGGATTAAATGGCAATCAGATAAAAGTAAACAAGCCGAAAACTTCCGTAAACTGGTACTCGCTATGTCGGAGGATATCAGGGTTTTATTGATAAAGCTTGCCGACCGTGTACATAATATGCGGACTTTAAACTTCGTCCATTCGCCGGAGAAAAAACGCCGCATAGCCAAAGAAACTTTGGAAATACATACTCAACTGGCAGAAAGACTTGGCTTACAAGCGATAAAAACCGAACTGGAAGATTTGTCTTTCCGTATTTTGCACCCTGATGTTTACGTCTCGATTGAAACCCGTTTGAACTTTTTGCGGGAAAATGCGGGAAATATTGTTCCGGAAATTATCGAAGACTTGAAAA
>JAFWAG010000007.1 GCA_017507765.1 Alphaproteobacteria bacterium
CTACGGCGCAAGTTCCTGCCGTACCCGCATTACAACCGTCAATAATCTGATATCCTTCGTAACCTTTTTTATTGCTTGTATCAAAATAGCAAGTTCTGGTTGTGGCATTACCTTGAATGTCGGAAGTTAGCGAATAACTGCTCGAAGCGGGTATGCTAAGCCCTGATTTAACCAAAGCATCATAAACGTTCTGACAAGACTTATTTACTTCATCTTTAAAGCCAACTACACAAGCATTTTTGTTATAAGTTCCCGCCCCGACTTTACACTTGGTTACCAAGATTTCGTTAGTTGAGAAACCAAAGCTATCCGCAAACCAACAATATTCTTTACTGGTTGTACTGCTACTTGTACTGATTGTCAGAACATAATGCTGATTTGGCGGCGTTTGCCCCTTGCTTTTATAGGTATCAATAATGGTTTGGCAGGTATGGTTATAAGCCTTGGTACGACCGGTAACACACGAAGCATTATCACCTTTGTTACATTCTTCGATAATTTTAATCGGGTCATCGTCCCAATTGTCTCGACAATCGTATTTATTCGTGTCCTTGTTAAAGATACACACTTCATCGGCTTTCAAGACATTAGTAGTAACTTCATCGCCTTTTAAATTAGCGGCAGTCAGGGTATCAAACTTATGCTCTTCAATAGCGGAGAAGATTTTATCCATATCAAGGGTATCTTCTTCATCATAAGCGGTGGTTACTACCGGAACGCCTGTGGGCAAAGATGTAAAGCCGTAATTGGCAATATTCTCTGCCCATAAACCGTTTATTCCCCAAGCTTTAGAAGTATCTTGTGCAGAATAAATACCGGCGGAAACTCCCAATAACGAAGCGACTTTTGCCGCCTTCATATCGTTGCCGGCATCTGTAGCGGCAACCATGGCATTTATCGTCCCGTCAGAATCTTTGCGAATACCGATAAGATAACCTTCTATATCAACTCCAACATCAAAAGGTTCAAGCATTACCGTACCAACCGCCAAGGTTTCTTTGTTTGCTTCGATATATTCGGAAGTAGCCTCTTTTAACAGAAGCATAGTCTTTGCTTCGTTAATGTTGTCTATGTCCTGCCTTCTATCGGCAACGTGTTTATACAGTATCGGAGTTAAGGTTGCGATTAACCCTAACATCACGATTACTTCAACCATGATGCCGCCGGAGGAACGGGAATTATCTTCTATCTGTTGTGGCGGGGGGGTAGAGACTTTCAATTTTTTAGAAAACTTTTGCATATTTTATCCTTCCTTAACGGCGAATTTTTAAAAGTTTACTCAGTCAATAATGATAATGTAATCGACAACTTTGCACAAGCCGGAAACTTCCCGTGCTGCCTTTAACGCCAGTGCTTTTTCTTTGCTGCTGTTCGTCGAACCCATAATGTAGGCAATGCGGTCTTTGACAACAGTTTTATAGTTGGCACTGGTAACGCCTTCGGTGCTTACTAAAGCGGCAAAAATCTTTTTATTTAAAAATAAATCCATACTGCTGTCTTTGATACTGCCGTTGCTGTTGACGGTTAGGTGGTTGTAAACGTCCGTTATATAAGAGTTCTTGTTTACAATCGTAACAATCTCATCAATGCTTTCTGAGGAGTCTACCGAGCCGGTTAGTAATGCTCTTTTTTCGGCAACAATGACGGAAACGTCAGCAAAGTAATTCTGGTCTTTTTGAAACAGGGCGTTGCGTAAAGAAATCTCTGCCTCGGAATCCTTTACGGAGCCGTTAAAAGAACGGTCTTCGGTTAGATAATTTATCGCACAGCCGGAAAAAATAATGCTGCTGCCAACCAGAAAAAGCACAGAAAATAAAGTTCTTAAAATCATTTTTACCACCAATCATTGCGCCAAGCGTCTTTTATATGAACAGGATAGCTTTTGCCGCCTGCTAAGAACGCATCAAAACGTACATCATAATGATTATATTCAGAATGCAAAGCCAGAAAAAACTCTGCCGCTTTGGCAATTCTTTTTTTGCTGACATCACTTATCGCGTAAGCCGCATCGTCAATGCTTTTGCGGGATTTTACTTCGATAAAAGCCAAAGTGTTGCCTTTGGCGGCGATTATATCAATTTCTCCGGCTCCGCTACCTTTGCCGGTGATAAAGTTGCGGGCGATTATCCGGTAACCTTTAAGGCAAAGCCATATGACCGCCAGTCCTTCAACGGCATAACCTTTGCGGTGGGCTTTGCGGCCAATGCTTTCTTTAGTCTGATTCTGTGCCATTTTTAAGCTTTAAAGCCTCGTTATATAAAGATTTTTTGCTAAGATTGTAATGTTCGGAGGTAACACTAGAAGCGTCTTTTACCGACATAAACTTTAAAAGACGGGATAAAAGAAGGGCGGCTTCTGTGGGTATGGCTTCGGTCGTAACTTTGACAGGAGGAGCGATGACAATGACAATTTCTCCCTTGGGTGCGCCGGTTTCTTGATAATGGGCGGCAAGCTCGGCTATGGGCAGGCGGACGGCTTCTTCAAAACGTTTTGTAAGTTCCCGCACTACCGCCGCATTACGGCCAGTGAAAACTTCTGCCATGGCTTGTAATGTGTCGCTCAAACGGTGGGGAGATTCATAAAAAACCAAAGATGCTTCAATGCTGCTAAGGCTTTGCAGTTCGGATAGGCGGGCGCCGGATTTGGTCGGTAAAAAACCGCAAAATAAAAACTTATCGCTGGGAAGTCCGGAAAGCTGTAAAGCAGTTAAGACGGCTGATGCTCCGGGGCAAGAGGTAACATAAAGGCCTTGGCGGGCGCACTCCCTGACTAAGCGATATCCCGGGTCGGAAATTAAAGGTGTTCCGGCGTCGGAAACCAATGCTACGCTTTTGCCGGACGCAATAAGCGCAAGGATTTTCGGGCGGATAGTGTCGGCATTGTGTTCATGATACGGAAGAAAAGATTTCGCCTTGATGCCTAAAAGCTCTAGTAACTTGCCAGTGGTACGGGTGTCTTCGCAAGCGATAACATCGGCGGCGGCAAGGACTTCTTCGGCTCTGTGCGTAATGTCGCCAAGGTTGCCTATCGGAGTCGAAACTAAATAAAGTCCGGAAATAAGATTGCTTTTTGTATCTAACATTTTTTTCTTCTTTGGCGTATATATAACAAAATAATTTATTTTAAGGAGAGTAACACGTGCAGATTTTAAGAAAAGGCTTTATGTTGAGTGCCGCAGTAAGTTTTAGTGTTTTGGCATCTTCATGTGCGCAAAAAGCTTATTATCCGGCGGGTGAAACTTCGGCACAAAGCCCAATATCTTTGATGGAAACAGAGCCTTTGGTGCCGGAAACAGAACCGGAAACTTTGGAGATGGAAGATGTAACCCCGATTGCCGAAGGGCAGCAAGGGCAAGGCGAAACCTTCTTTGATAAAATGATGGAAAAAATAAAATCCGTACAGTCTGTTGCTTCCGGAGTTACAAAAACTTCTTCTTTGCGGGTCGGAATGCTACTTCCTTTGTCCGGAAAAGCCGCCACAACCGGAAAAGCTATGCAAAATGCCGCAATGTTGGCGTTGCTTGAAAACGGCGATAAAAATATGATTGTCCAGTTCTATGATACCGAAGGGACTCCCGAAGGTGCCGCTAAAGCCGCAAATACCGCTTTGCAGCAAGGAACCAACTTAATCGTCGGACCGTTGTTTTCGGCAGAAGTGAAAGCAGTTAAGTACGAAATAGGTTTTCGTGATGTCGATGTTATAACCTTTTCTTCCGATCCTTCCGTCTTGGGAAGTAATGTATTTTCGATTGCGCTGTTGGTGCCTCAGCAAGTGGAGAAAATTGTCAGCTATGCTTGCGAAAACGGTTACAAAAGGTTCGCTGTGCTGGCGCAAAGCAATGAAATGGGCGAGTTTGTAATATCTTCCGCTCAATATGCGGCAGATATGTGCGGGGCGGAAATAACCAAAACCGGATTTTATAATCCCGCAAATGCTGATATGACGGCGGCGGTTAAAGCTATTTTGCCGGAAGCTATGCTCTTAAAACTGGAAAAAGAACGCTTGAAAGAGCAAGGATATGAAGTCGAGGACGAAGTTATCCTTGATGCCGACGGAAACCCCATAGATGAAAATAATATCGTTTTCGACTTTGATGCCGTTTTGATTGCCGATGAAGGTGTGCGCTTAAGGTCGTTGGGAGCTTTGCTCGCTTATTACGATATTATGCCGGATACAATAAAAACTCTGGGGATTTCTTTGTGGGACGACCCGAATGTCCGCAAAGAAAGTGCTTTGGTCGGCGGGTGGTATCCTAATCTTGATAAAAAAGGATTTGCAGAGTTCGCAGAAAAATATAAAGCCGTGTACGGAGGGAAAAATCCTCCGCGGATAGCAAGTCAGGCATATGATGCTATTGCTTTGGCTGCCGTCTTGGCAAGAAAAGGAGAGATTTCCGAAGAGGCTATTACCGATACGGCCGGATTTGTCGGTGTGGACGGCTTGTTCCGCTTATTGCCAGACGGAAAGGCCGAACGCAGTTTGGCAATTATGGAAGTAAGCAAAAAAGGCGCAGATAAAGTGATAAGTCCGGCTCCTGCGGTATTTGTTATGCCTCCGATGCAGGGAGCAGACAGAGGTTTCTTTAATCAGGCAAGTCCTGCCAGAGAAGAAGAAACGGAGGAATCTGTGGTCTGGGGCGAAAACGAAGGCGGTTTTTAGTTTAGTCGGCAAATAAACGGGAAAGAACTTTGTTTAAAAGCAAAATCCCATTTTTGGTCGCACAGATGCGATTGCCTTTGCGCATAAGCAATCCGTCAGAAAGTAAAGTTTGTAAATGCTTGGAAGGCAGCAGTTTCTCTGAGATTCCTTCAGTAGTCCGTAAGCCCATAAGACTTACTTCCTCTATAACTTCAGCGGGAGTTAAAATGATGTCTTCGGCATTTTTATCCGTAGCTTTAAGCCAGAAAAACGGGTCGGAATGCTGACATAAGGCGTGCTTTTGTCCGTTAATGCTTAAGCGGCCGTGCGCAGAAGGTCCTATGCCCAGATAATCATGATACCGCCAATAGGCAAGATTGTGGACACTTTCATAACCGGGGCGGGCGTAATTAGAAACTTCATAAGCCGGAATCCCTGCTTTTTCCGTCATTTCTCCGGCGGTTTCGTAAAGTGCGGCGGCGGTGTCTTCGTCCGGAAGGCTAATGTTTTGGCGGGCAAAAGCGCATTCCGGTTCTATGGTAAGCTGATATAAAGATAAATGCGGGGACTTATAGGAAAGTGCTTCGGATAATTCTTGCCGCCATTGGCTGATTTCTTGGTTCGGAAGCGCATATATAAGGTCAAAAGAAACGTTGGTGAAAATATTTAAAGCGTTTTTAAGAGCGGTTATGGCTTCTTCCCGAGAATGGATACGCCCCAGAAACTTTAATGAAGCATCAGAAAACGATTGAACGCCCAGAGAAAGGCGATTAATCCCCGCACTTTTTAGGTCGGCAAACTTTTTAGATTCGGAAGAGGAAGGGTTTGCTTCCAACGTTATTTCGGTTACGGAACTGAAATTGAAACGTTTGCGTATATAATCAAGGATTTCTCCCACAAATGAGGGGGGAAGCAAGGACGGAGTGCCTCCGCCGAAAAATACGCTGGTTACTTCATGGTTCGCAGTAAAGGGAACAAAAAAGTCTAAGGCTTTCTTGTATTCGGTAAGCCAAAGGGAAAAGTCAAGGTCAGAGGGAAGCTTTTGGCTGACAAAGTCGCAATACGGACATTTGGAAGCACAAAAGCCCCAGTGAAGATAAATGCCTAAGGGTGATTTATCCGCCATGGCTTAGAAACAGTTCGTTATAAACTGGGCAAAAGCCCGAGAACGATGACTGATTTTTTCCTTTATTTCTGCGCCTAAGACCCCGAAAGATTCATTATAACCGTCGGGAACAAAAAACGGGTCATAACCAAAGCCATGTTCTCCCATGGGCGGCCAGCAAAGCGTACCAAAGACTTTACCGACGAAAAGTTCGGTATCTCCGTCAGGCCAGGCAACGGCTAAAGCGCAGGTGAAGTTTGCGCCTCGGTCAGGGTTGCCTTCAAGACGGGTGTTTATTGCGCTCATGGCTTGCATATAGTCTCCGTCTTTGGCAAAACGGGCGGAATAAATCCCAGGTTCTCCGCCCAGTGCCGCAACTTCAAGTCCGGAGTCGTCCGCCAACGCCGGAAGTCCCGAAGCTTTGGCCGCAAATACGGCTTTAATTGCAGCATTTTCGGCAAAAGATGTACCGTTTTCTTCCGGTTCGGGAAGGTTTAAAGTGCCGGAGGAAATGATTTCGATATCGTAAGGAGCCAACAGAGCCGCCAGTTCTTTAAGCTTGTTCGGGTTGTGCGTCATTACGATAAGTTTCTTTCGGTGATTTTGCGGCTCATGATTAAATACCTAAGGCTGCTTTTTGGATTTTACTGAGTTCCGAAGTGCCTTTTATGGCTAAATCCAAAAGCTTGTTAAAATCATCACGATTGAAAGGAACTTTTTCGGCAGTTCCTTGAATCTCTACGATTCCTCCGGTGCCGGTAATTACAAAGTTAGCATCTGTGTCCGCAGAGGAATCTTCATCATAATCCAAGTCCAAGACGGCTTCTCCTTGATAAAAGCCGCAGGAAATTGCCGATACCGTACCGATAATCGGATTTTGTTTGATAATGCCAAGCTTCTTTATGTTTTCAAACGCTTGATACAAAGCAACAAAACCGCCGGTAATCGCTGCGGTGCGAGTTCCGCCGTCTGCTTGGATAACGTCGCAGTCTATTTTAATTGCAATTTCCGGTATCTTGGTTAAGTCAACCGCCGCCCTTAAAGCTCTGCCGATAAGGCGCTGGATTTCATGGGTGCGGCCTGATTGACCTTTGCAGGCTTCGCGGTCTATCCGAGTGCCGGTCGAACGGGGAAGCATTCCGTATTCCGCCGTTACCCAACCTCTGCCGGAGTTGCGCAGCCATAACGGGGCTTTTTCTTCCAAAGATGCCGTACACATTACTTGGGTGTCGCCAAATCTGACAAGACAAGAGCCTTCGGCATGTTTGTTGATGCCGGGTTCCAAAGTTATTTTTCTTAGTTCGTCAAAGGCTCGTTTTGATGGTCTCATAATCTATCCTTTCGTAAATCTAAACGCTTATAAATTAAAAGGTATAGGTTGACAGTTCAAGAGGGCAAACTTATTTAAATAAGATAAGATTTTAAAATCAGGAGGATTGTCTATGACTGAAGAAGAAAAAATTGCCGAAGCTCCGGAACAAACCGAAGAAACTTTGGAAAGCCAAAGAGATAAATGTCTGGAAATAATCGAAAAGCTGGAAGCGGAAAAAAATGAGCTGAAAGATAATTTCTTGCGTGCTCATGCCGATATGGAAAACTTACGCAAACGTTCGGCGGCGGAAATCGAAAAAAGAAGCAAGTTTGCAATTGCCGATTTCGCTCGTCAGCTTTTGCCGGTGGCAGATAATTTAGGCAGAGCTTTGGCGGCTTTGAAAACCGAAGAAAATGCTCCAAGTTCGGACGCAATTAAAAGCTTGATTGACGGAATCCGTCTGACCCAAAAAGAACTTTCCGGTGCTTTGGAAAAGAACGGTGTGCGGAAAGTCGGTGCTTTGGGCAAAATCTTTGATCCTAATTATCATCAGGTCGTGCAGGAAAAAGAGGATAAAAGCGTTCCTGCCGGTACGATTTTGGAAGAATGGCAAACCGGATATACTATCGGAGACAGGGTATTGCGGGAAGCTATGGTTGTGGTCGCCAAAGGCGGTCCTAAGCCAAGCGAAATGCAACCTGATGCTCAAGCCGGAGATAACATAGATACCGAAGCATAGTTATAACCCAAGGTAAGTAACCGTTGCGGAGGCTACACCTCTGTTGCCGTAACTTGCAGCGGAATAGGAATTGGGAATATAACTTGTTTGACCTCCTCCGGGAATTAAGGTGCAATTGGTAAATCCGTTCTCTAAGCATTCTTGGAGTTCGGTTCCGCTGCCGCCATAAGACCATTCTCCGTTTGGGGCGTTTGTTCCTCCGCCACCTTGGGAAGATTCGGTGTTGACAGATGGGTAAATATTGAAAGTTCCTTTGTTGCCGTTAAATCCATAGCCTTCTCGGCGATATGAGGTATCACAACTGGTTATTGTTCCCCCAACTTTTCCTCCACCACCGCTGATTTTTCCGGAACCGCCGCCGGCAACCAAAAGCATATTACCGTTCTCCCAGAAAGAGATTCCGGCTCCGCCCGTATAGGAATAAACATAACCTCCGGTAACGCTTTTTATACTTAAAACCGTATTTTGAGAAAAAAGTTTTTCGGCTTTTAAAATACCACCTGCTGCCGCTCGTCCATCGGTGTAAGAATTGAGACATTTGCCGGCTTCTCCCCGTAATTCTATTTTATAATTTCCTGGGCATTTAATCGTATAAGAAGTCAAGTCTTTGATAGGAGAACGGCATTCCGTTCCGCTCCAGAAAGAGGAAAAACTTTCGGTACTGGAAGTGACGGATATAACGTTTTTGCCGATTAAATTATTACATTCCGGCGGCATGGCAAAACATTTGTTTGTTGTGATATCGCAAATGGTTTTGTCGTCTTCACGATTTTCACAGTGAAGGTTTTTGAGACATTCAACTTCGGGAGAAAACTCTATCCATTCGGTGATGCAGTTTTCATTTAAGCATATTTCATTAACCGAAAACTTGTCATAAGTAGTGCTTTCAATAATTTCCTTTAACTTTTCTTCGGTAATCCATTCGGTAATGCAGTTTCCATTTAGGCATATTTTATTAACCGAAAACTTGTCATAAGTAGTATTTTCAATAAGCTCCTTTAACTCCTCTTCGTTAATACCGATTGCTTCTTCTTTGTCATAGGTGGTGGTTACGACCGGAATGCCGGTTGGCAGAGAGGTAAAGCCATAACTTGAGATATTTTCTGCCCAGATACCGTTTATTCCCCAAGCTTTGGCGGTGTCTTGCGCCGAATAGATACCTGCTGATATTCCAAGCAGAGAAGCAATCTTTCCGGCTTGTAAATCCGTAGCGGCAATCCCCGTAATCAATGCATTTATCGTTCCGTCGGAGTCTTTTTTGATGCCTATTTGATAGCCGGAAACCGATAAGCCTAAGTCCGAAGGGTTTAAAACGACAGAACCGACACTTAAACGGTCTTTGTTGGCGGCTATATATTCGGAGGTAGCATTCTTTAGCAAAAGCATGGTGTTTGCTTCGTTAATGTTCTCTATGTCTTCAAGGCGGTCGGATACATGCTTATAAAGAATGGGGGTAAAGCTTGCTATCAGTCCCAGTACTACAATTGCTTCAACGATAATACTGCCTTTGATTTCGGTACGGTTCATTCGTTCTCTCCCAATAAGTCAGTTAAGAGCGCACTCTTTAAAACAGAGTGGCTGGGAGTTAGAACTCCGTGTTAGTACGGTGTAAAGTATTTGCGGTTGCGCTTATTTCTTTACCTCCCAGCCGTGACTGGTTGGCAAGAAAACTTTTAAATAACTAACAAGGGCGTTCTAATTCCCGTCTTTGCTTTATTCGGCAAAGATGCCTTGTATGTTAGCTAAAGAACCTTAAATTGTAAATGAATGGATTTTTTGCTGGACGAAAAGGGCAATATCAGGGCAAAATGCTTACTCGGAAAAAGGTTGGGGTTTGTTATGACTGATGCGGAAGTTCTGGATATTGCCCGAGAAGCTTTGTATACGCTGATAATGGTGGTGTCGCCGATATTGTTGGTGGCTATGATAGTCGGCTTGCTTATCGGTGTTTTCCAAACGTTGACGCAAATCCAAGAAATTACCTTAACCTTTGTGCCAAAAATCATTTTGGTATTTATAACCGCAATCATTGTTCTGCCCTTTATGATGGGGCGTATGACCGGTTTGGCAAACAATATTTTTGACCGCATTACGGCTATCGGGATTACTTGATGCTGGGGGATTTATTATCCGTTGAAGCTTATCAGTTTATGCTGACTTTCTGTCGGGTCGGAGCGGCAATTATGGTGCTGCCGATTTTTTCTGCCAGTTTTGTAAACGTTACCGTAAGATTGGCTTTGGCTTTGGCGATAAGCGCAGTGCTGACACCCGAAGTTATGGCTTCTTTCCCGCCGGAACCGGCAAGCGTTTTAGACTTGCTACTTTTGTTCGGACTGGAAATAGCAATCGGGATTTTTATCGGCCTTATTCCGGTATTCTTGCTAAGCGCTTTGGAGTTGGCAGGAAGCAATATCGGTCTTTCGCTGGGCTTTTCAAACGCCGCTATGTTTGATCCGGTAAACAATTCTCAAAGTATGCTGACAAATACTTTTCTTTCCTATGTCGCAATTTTGATGATTTTGGCGCTTAATCTGCATTATTTAATGTTGGCGGCGGTTTTTGACAGCTATACTCTGTTTGTGCCAGGGAAAGGAATACCGGTGGGAGATATGGCGGATTTCTTATCTCAGACTTTGGCGGCGGCTTTTAAAATAGGCTTTGAAATATCGGCGCCGTTTGTCGTCTTTTCAATTATTCTGAACGTCGGAATGGGTATTTTATCCCGTTTGATGCCTCAGCTTAATGTCTTGTTTCTGGTGATGCCTATGCAAAGCTTTTTTGGTTTGGCTCTGTTGATGATGGTGCTGCCTACGATTATGATATGCGTTCTCGGCTACTTGGACGAAGGCCTGACTTCTTTTATGTATCCGGCCTAGGAAGGAGGATTAAATGGCAGACGAAGATGAATCCTCGAAAACAGAAGAACCTAGCGAACGAAAAATAGAAAAAGCTCGCGAGGAAGGTCATGTGCCTATGTCGCAGGAAGTCAAAAGCTGGATTATGCTTTTCGGTGGATTGCTTGTGGTGTGGGCTATTTTCCCCTTTATGATGAAAAATACCGGAAACCTTTTGTATCGCTTTATTGCTGCGCCAGATGAAATTGCCGTATCTCCCGCAGATGTACAAACGCTCATGATTCAAGTGGTTTCAAGTGTCGGGCTGATTTTACTCTTGCCGCTTAGCATTTTGTTTATTATGGCAATTGTGGCTACCGTTGCGCAGATAGGCTTTCTTTATGCTCCGAAACGGTTAAGCCTTAAATGGGAAAGGCTTAATCTGCCTAAGAACTTGAAAAACTTTATTTCTTTACAGAAAATCTTTGAAACCATAAAGGGCTTTTTGAAAATCGGAGCCGTGGTCATAACCGTGGCAGTTGTCGTTTTCCCGCAAATGGATATGATTCCGGTGTTGCCGACTATGGAAATGTATCCAATCTTGCATGTCATGTACCGCATTGTTTTTATGATGCTTTTAACCGTGGTAATTGTGATGTTCATTATTGCGGTCATAGATTTGATTTATCAGCGTTTAAGCTTTCGCAAAAAACAGCGTATGACTAAACAGGAAGTGAAAGACGAATATAAACAAATGGAAGGAGACCCGCTGGTAAAGTCCCGTATCCGGTCTATCCGTATGGAAAAGTTTCGGAAGCGTATGATGCAGGCAGTACCAAGTGCTACGGTTGTTGTTACCAACCCGACGCATTTTGCGGTGGCTTTGAAATATGACGGCGATGAAATGGACGCTCCGAAAGTGGTGGCTAAGGGTGTAGATTTTCTGGCGCAGAAAATTAAAGAGCTAGCTAAAGAAAATGATGTGCCGATTGTGGAAAATCCTCCGTTGGCAAGGGCTTTATATGCCAGTGTTGAAGTCGATGAAGTGATTCCGCCGGAACACTTTAAAGCGGTCGCAGAAGTCATCAGCTATGTATTCAAGATGAAAAAAGTGGTTAAGAGGTAAGTTCAAATGTCTCGGAAATATTTTATCCTTACCGGAATAGCAATAGTAATTACGGCATTTGCCGGAGCTTTTTCGCCTTTTTATGCGGTTATTGTCGCCGGTATAGCTTTTGGCTTTTTGCTGCACACGGCCGAAGATTTAAACGAAGCTATTCAGAAAACCGATAATACAATGCTGGTTGAAGACCCAAGGCAGGCTAAGGTCGTGTGTGATAAAAACGGCAATGTCCTTACCTATAACCGCAAGGGAGGAGAATTGTTCGGTACGGGGCAGGTTTTTGCTAAGCTGAAGCAGGATTTGTATCGCTTGGACGAACGAAATCAAGAAGCTTTTGCAAAACTTGAACAAGCTATATCCCGTGGAGGTGATACGGCTTTGGAAGTTGCTTTCGGTGAAAGCGGTTCGCAATGGTATCGGATAGAGGTGCGGAAAATCCTTGGTCGGAAAATATGGTTGGTAAGAGCCAAAGACGTTACTTCTCGCCGTAATATCGATAATATAATGAAACAGGAACGCAAAGAGTTGGGCGATTTTGCCGATAACCTGCCCATAGGTTTGTTTGCTTTGGCGGAAAACGGTAGGTTTGCTTTTGCCAATACCCGTATTTGCGAATGGACGGGGTATTCTTTGCAAAAGTTTTTAAACCTTCGGCCGGAAGAGTTGTTTGAAAGCGGGGATAAGCCTGACTTTACCAAAGACTGGACCGGAGAGGCGGTTTTAAAGACGGCTAATGGCAGTGATTTTAAGGCCTTGATGAAGCATTCCGTATACACTAAAGGCGAAGAAATATGCACTTGCTGTGCGGTTATTAAAGATGCGGCAAAGGATAATGAATGGCAAAGTGCTTTGAAAAATGCCGAGAACCATTTTTCTTGGTTGTTTAAAGAAACGCCTTTCGGGATAGCTTTTACTTCTAGAGACGGGGTGATAAAGGAAATCAATCCGGCACTGGAGAAAATCTTTGGCTTAGATGAAAAAGAAATTATCGGGCGGAATATTGCTTCTTGCTTAGGAGAGGAAAACCGCTTTGAAATTAACGATAAAATAAAGAAAGTCTTGAATGACGGGCAAAGCCAGTTAAAAAGCGAAGTCCGCATCTTTCATGCCGATGAAGTGTTCGGGGCGGAAAAAGTATATGCCGTGTTTATCGGCTCAACAAAAGTTTCCGGATATAAGGGAAGAGAAGATATAAACGGCTTGGTTTTCCATTTCTTTGAGACTACGGAATGGAAAAACTTGGAACTGCAATTCGAGCAAGCACAAAAAATGCAGGCTATGGGGCAGTTGGCAGGGGGCGTAGCGCATGACTTTAACAACCTTTTGACCGCTATTTTGGGCTTTTGTGATTTTCTGTTGCATCGTCATGGCCCCGGAGACCCTTCCTTTGCCGATATTATTCAAATTCAACAGAACTCTAATCGGGCGGCTAACTTGGTGCGGCAATTGCTCGCCTTCTCCCGTAAGCAGTCTTTAACGCCGAAAATAACCGATACCTATGAGGCGTTTGCCGATATTTTAGATTTGCTACGCCAATTGGTCGGGCGGAATATTGATATTCGTCCCGTTTATGGGCGAAACTTGGGATATATCCGAGTCGACCAAGGTCAGTTCGTACAAGTCTTTGTAAACCTTACCGTTAATGCTAAAGACGCAATGGACGGTAAAGGCTCTATTGAAATAAAAATATCAAACTATGATGTAAAAGAGCCTATTCAAAATGAGACCGAAATAATCCCCGTCGGCAAGTATGTTATGTTTGAATTCGCCGATACCGGTTGCGGAATCAAAAAAGAAAATCTGCGGCGGATTTTTGAACCGTTCTTTTCAACCAAAAGCGCAAACGGGGCAGGAACCGGTCTTGGCTTGGCTACCGTGTACGGTATTGTCAGCCAGACAGGCGGTTTTATTAAAGTGGAAAGCGAGGAAGGAAAGGGAACAACCTTTACGATTTTGCTACCTCGGTATGAAGAAATGAAAAAAGCTCCCGAAAACGAAGAGCCGGAAAAAAGCGAAAATCCTTTGATTACAATTGCAGCTCCGGCAATAAAAGATTCTTCTCTTGCTAAAGACGAAACTGCAAAAGATGAGCCTCTTGCTTCGGTTGCGCCAGATAAAAAAGGAAATATCCTGTTGGCGGAAGATGAAGATGCAGTGCGGCTTTTTGCTTCCCGAGCTTTGAAAAACCGCGGGTATCAGGTTACGGCTTGCGCTTCGGCAGAAGAAGCCTTGGAAGTACTCGAAAATAACACCGACTTTAATCTTTTGCTTACCGATATGACAATGCAGGAAATGGACGGTGCTACCTTGGCTAAAGAAGTCAAAGAAATGATTCCGGAAATAAAAATTATTATTATGTCTGGTTTTTCCGAAGATATAGCTCGGGGTAAAATCGCCGATAATCCCGATATTCATTTCCTCGGTAAGCCCTTTAATACAGAACAAATCGTGAGCAAAGTTAAAGATGTAATGGCTATTTAAAAGCTTTTTGGGCTTTTTGTTCTCTTTGTCGAAAAAATGTTCTTGCAAATAAGAACGAAATATGCACAATAAGGTTATTGCAGTAAAATCCTTTTTGTGGGATAAGGAGATTGTTAAATGTCACAGCCTGTTTTGAAAGTAGTGGAAACAAATAATATGGAAAAAGATAAAGCATTGGACGCTGCTCTTTCCCAAATTGAAAGAGCTTTCGGTAAAGGGTCAATCATGCGCCTTGGGCAAAGGGAAAACGCAGTGGAAATACCGGCTATTTCAACCGGTTCGCTGGGTTTGGATTTGGCTTTGGGTATCGGCGGTTTTCCTCGTGGAAGGGTAATCGAAATATATGGCCCGGAAAGTTCCGGTAAAACAACTCTGGCGCTGCACGTTGTTGCGGAGGCTCAGAAAACCGGTGGTTCTTGCGCTTATATTGATGCGGAACACGCTATGGATCCTTCGTATGCTTCCAAATTGGGTGTTAATATAAACGATTTGTTGATTTCTCAGCCGGATACCGGTGAACAGGCTTTGGAAATCGCCGATACCTTGGTTCGTTCTGGCGCAATTGATGTTTTGGTGGTGGATTCCGTGGCGGCATTGGTGCCAAAGGCGGAATTGGAAGGTGATATGGGTGATTCTCATGTCGGTTTGCAGGCTCGGTTGATGAGTCAGGCTTTGCGAAAGCTTACGGCTTCGGTTGCCCGCTCAAATACCTTGCTTATTTTCATTAACCAAATCCGTATGAAAATCGGGGTTATGTTCGGAAATCCGGAAACAACGACCGGTGGTAATGCTTTGAAGTTTTATGTTTCGGTGCGTCTTGATATTCGCCGTATCGGTTCGATTAAAGAAAAAGACGATGTTATCGGTAACCAAACCAGAGTTAAAGTCGTGAAAAATAAAGTCGCTCCTCCGTTCAGGGTGGTTGATTTTGATATCATGTATGGCGAAGGCATTTCCAAAATGGGCGAATTGATTGACTTAGGAATTAAAGCCGGAGTGGTGGAAAAATCTGGGTCTTGGTTCTCTTATAAAGGTCAGCGTCTTGGCCAAGGAAAGGAAAATGTTCGGGCTTATTTGAAAGCCAATCCGGAAGTTGCGGCGGAAATTGAAAAAATTATCCGTGAAAATAGCGGAGATATTTCCCAAAAAATGATTGGCGGCGGAGAAGATACGGATAATTCTTCTGCGGCAGAGGCGGAATAAAGCTAAAAGCAGTTTGTGCAGACAAAGGGGAGGGTAAAACCTCCCCATTTTGTTTTATTTCGGGCCGCAAAGAGCGTAGCTCCAAGTCCAGCCGATGCTATTGCTACCATGTTTGCTACCGGCGCGGCCGCCCCAAGTAATAATTTTACTGCCGAGTCTTACGAGATGTCCGCAGTCAGTACCAGAACATCCGCATGTCCAACATACATCTGTAGGCCAATGCCAGTAAGCTATGCTGAACGGATTTGAACCGGTGTTCCATAGTCCGTCTGCTTGAAGCTGAGCGGCGGATTTCATGGCCATGCCTAAATTGTTACAGAAAGTTTGAGCCGCAAAATAAGTTTTTGCTTGGGTGGAACTAACCCAGCCCCAGCCGTTAACGTCTTTGCATTCTCCGCCGCTGACGTAGCCGATGTTCGCACAGGATACGCAATTACAACATTCTCGCCAACCGCCACTGGCGTTAGTGAGGCTGTTTATTTTACCGTTGCCGGAAGGATAATTATTTACTACCGCTGTGCAGCTTGTGTTGTAGCCATATAAGTAAGCATAGCGGCAAGCAACACTGCTGGCCATGGCACTGCTGGTGGTTGCGCCGTTACATTGGGCGACACTTTCGGCGGCGGTTCCAAGACGAGAGCCGACAAAGAAGCAAAGCTGGCTTGCCGAACTGCTTGATGTTGTAATCTGATACCACCCCGAAGCTGCAGAAGTGTTGGACGCAATTACCCTTTCACAAGAACGGTTAAGGTTATTATTCCAGCCATAGCGGCATTGGACGCTTGCTCCTCCATTGCTGTTGCACTGGGTGATAACTTCCGCATTGGTGGCAACACGGTTACCTGTGAACACGCACGGTGTTGAGGTTGCCGATGATGACGTGGTGATGTTGTACCAACCTGTTGGTGCGCTTGTCCACGAAGCGATAACTCCGGCACATGAGCGGTTAATA
>JAFWAG010000008.1 GCA_017507765.1 Alphaproteobacteria bacterium
AAGACATTGTTTACATATACGGCAAGACCATATCCTCCCCAGCCCCAACCCCAACCGCCAGAGTGATTACCAACACCGGCACTTATATAAGTACTTTTGATCACGGTGTTTTGGGTATAATGTTTACTAAAACTGTTTTCACCACCGGCACCACCGCCTCCCCAATAACCGGAACTACCATTACCTCCATTTAGCGATATGCCATAAAGAGCGTTGTATTCCGCAGTATAAGATGCGTTATTAGCGGTGGAAGAAAAGATAAGTGTCCAGGCAGGAGATTTATCCATATCACAGGAATATTCTTGAACTTTGTCTGTTGCATACCCTTTAAGCGTAAGCTTATATTCTCCGTTATCAAGGGACGGGGAGGACGTCTTTAATTCCGCACAGGTGCGATTTAAGTGGTTTTCATACCCTAACTGGCAAGCTGTGGCATTGGACGAATTACAGCCGGAAATAACATCAGCCGTAGACATTCCGGTAGTGTTAATAAACCAACAGCCCGTTAACGTTTGAGCCGTCGCCGAAGTGGTTAGGCGAAAATCACCATTCACCGGAGTTTTGCCGCCGGATTTATAAGTATCTATGATTTGCTGACAGGTGCGGTTCAGGCTGTTATTATAGCCTAAGGCGCAGGTTCCGGTTGCATTAACATTACAGCCGTCAACAATCTCATATCCTTCGTAACCTTTCTTATTCGTCTTATCAAAGTAACAGGTTTTCGTAACGGCATTGCCAAGAACGTCAGAAGTAAGCGAATAACTTCCCGAAGCGGGAATTGTAAGTTCTGATACCGCCAGAGCATCATAAACGTTCTGGCATGATTGGTTAACATCGTCCTTAAAGCCAACTATACAAGCATTCTTGTTATAAGTTCCGGCTCCGACTTTACACTTGGTTACCAAGATTTCGTTGGTCGAAAAGCCAAAATCATCTGCAAACCAACAATATTCTTTGGTTTTGAGAGTACTTTCTATGCTTGTAGTAAGGATATAATGCTGATTCGGAGCAGTTTGCCCTTTGCTTTTATAGGTATCTGCTACGGCTTGGCAGGTATGGTTGTATGATTTGGCTCTGCCTTTAAGGCAAGAGCTTTCATCTCCGTTGTTACATTCCTGAATAATCTTTATCGGGTCATCGTCCCAATTGTCTCGGCAATCATACTGATTTGTATCTTTGTTAAAGATGCATACTTCATCAGCTTTGATGCTGTTCGCGTTTAAAGTAGTAAACTTATGCTCCTCAATCGCAGAGAAGATTTTATCCATATCAAGGCTGTCTTCTTCGTCATAAGCCGTTATTATTACCGGTACTCCGGAGGGAAGATTAGTGAAACCGTAGTTAGAAATATCTTCTGCCCAAATGCCGTTAACACCCCAAGCTTTAGAAGTATCTTGCGCAGAGTAAATGCCAGCGGAAACACCCAATAACGAAGCGACTTTTGCCGCTTTCATATCATTGCCTCCGCCGCTTGAAGTTATCATCGCATTTATGGTTCCGTCAGAATCTTTGCGGATACCGATAAGATAGCCGCTGATATCTATGCCAATATCTGTAGGTGTAAGTACAACCGTGCCAACCGATATACTCTCCTTGTTCTCTGTCATGTATTCTGAAGCAGCGTTCTTTAGTAAAATAAGCGTATTGGCTTCGTTTATATTATTTATATCTTCATGACGGTCAGAAATATGCTTATAAAGTATGGGGGTTAAAGAGGTCAATAAACCTAACATAACAATGGCTTCAACGGTAATGCTGCCTGTATCCGGAGTATGCTTCATACTATTCTCCCATGCTAAAAATTGCGGCACCCCTCCTTGGGGTGCAAGTCTGGGAGTTCGAAATCCGCAAAGGTACGGAGCAAAGTATTTATCCTAAAGACTTATTTCCTTGCCTCCCAGTTAAAACGGGAGCAACAAGGATTGATATCCAAATTACCTTTAAGGGATTTCGACTTCCCATCTTTACTTTTTAGGTAAAGACAAAAGAATAATATGATTTTTTGGAAAATATGTAAAGAGCGGCTTTATTGCTTACTTTGATGATGCTTTTTGATGTAACCAAGCAAAGCCGTTATCGCTGCCGGAGTAATACCTACTAAGCGAGAGGCGACGCCGATATTATCCGGAGCCGCTCTTTCCAAACGGATTTGTACTTCCGTAGATAAACCGCCAATTTTACGATAATCTATGTCCGCAGGGATTTTTAAGGCTTCGTCTCTTTTAAAGACTTTGATGTCGCTTTCCTGACGCTCTAAATATCCCGCATATTTGCCTTCGATGCTTAATTGCTCGACAACATCGGGACGTATGGATTTTAATTCCGGCCATACGTCAGAAAGCTTTTCCCAAGAGGTATCATTATAGGCAAGTAAATCCAAACCGGAACGGAACTTGCCGTCTTGGTTTACTTTAAAGCCTTTATTGATAAGTTCTTTCGGGGTGCCGCCAAGTGAAGAAATAAGCTGTTTTGCTTTGCTTAAAGCTTCTTTCTTTTCATGAAAGATTCGTGAGCGTAACGACTTCACACACCCGATTTCTTCGCCCAACGGAGTTAATCTCCGGTCGGCATTATCCGCACGCAAAGAAAGGCGATACTCTGCCCGAGAGGTAAACATACGATACGGTTCATCTACGCCTAAAGAGGTTAAATCGTCTATCATAACTCCGATATAGGCGTCGGCTCGGTCTAAAATAAAGGTTTTTTCTCTGCCAGCAGCAGCCAAAGAAGCGTTAATGCCCGCCATTAAACCTTGGGCGGCGGCTTCTTCATAGCCGGTAGTTCCGTTGATTTGCCCTGCCATAAACAAGCCTTTAACGCTTTTACTTTCTAGGGTCAGCTTTAAATTGCGAGGGTCAATGTAATCATATTCTATTGCATAGCCGGGACGGAACATAACCGCATTTTCCAAACCGGGAATGGTTTTAAGCATTGCTTCCTGCACATCTTGGGGCAATGAGGTCGATATTCCGTTAGGATAAATCGTATTGTCGTCTAAGCCTTCCTGTTCCAAGAAAATATGGTGGCTGTCTTTGTCGGCAAAACGGACGATTTTATCTTCGATACTCGGGCAATAACGAGGGCCTATGCTTTGAATCTGACCGGAATACATCGGAGCGCGGCTTAAATTGGCTTTGATAATTTCATGAGTGGCAAGAGTTGTATGCGTTACATGACACGGTATTTGCGGAACGGTAATTTTATCCGTTAAAAAAGAAAACGGTTCGGGGATTTTATCCGGTTCCTGATATTCGGTTTTATCCCAGTCTATGGTTGAGCTGTCTAAACGGCACGGAGTACCGGTTTTAAGCCTTTTTATTTCCAAACCCATTTTCCTTAAAGCGGCGGAAATACCCGTGCAGGAAGGTTCGTTTACTCTGCCACCGACGGTTTTCTTTTCGCCGGTATGCATTAATCCGTTTAAGAATGTTCCCGTAGTTAAAACGATGGATTCACATGCGTAACTATTTCCGTTAGCAGTTATAATACCCGTAATCTGTGGCTTATCGTTTTTGATAACAAAAGAAATGTCCGTAACTTCACAAGGGATAATCGTAAGGTTTTCCTGCTCTTGTAAAAACTTTTGCATATACTGCCGATAAAGCTTTCTGTCCGCTTGGGAACGAGGACCGTACACAGCAGGTCCTTTGGAACGGTTTAAAACTCGGAAATGAATGCCGGAATTATCAATAACTTTACCCATAAGGCCGTCAAGAGCGTCTATTTCCCTGACTAAATGACCTTTTGCTAAGCCGCCGATAGAAGGATTGCAGGACATTTCCCCTAAGTTATCTATTTTATAGGTAAAAAGTGCGGTATTAGCTCCCATACGAGCGGCAGCTGCGGCAGCTTCACAACCTGCATGACCACCGCCAACAACAATAACATCAAAATTATTTGTGATTCCCATGTGATTCCCTAATTATTTTTAACTTATTGTTTTTATTATATTTATTTACCTATACAAAAATCTTTAAAAACCATATCCAAGATTTCTTCAACCCCGATGAAACCGGTGATACTGCCTAAGCTTCTTGCCGCCATACGGATATCTTCGGCCTGTAAATCAAGTTGAGGCGCATTCATACTCCTTTGCAAAAAAGAAACCGCATCATTTAAGGATTCTCTGTGCCGGACACTGGTTAAAGCCGGAGATTCCTGGAGACTTAGTTTTTCCGTAACTATAGAGCTTATTTTTGCCCATAGTTTATCAATTCCTTCGCCGGTTAATGCGCTTATCGGAAATAAATCATCGCTGACAGGTGCTTTAAGAATATCGCTTTTATTGACGATGTATAAACCTTTATCCTTGGCAAGTTCTTGGGTTTCTTTATCCATTTCCGGATATTTTTCCCCGTCAAAAACCGCTAAAATCAAGTCGGAGTTTTCGGCTTTGGCTAAGGCTCTTTTTATGCCTTCGGCTTCTATTTCCTCCGTTGCTTCCCGTAAGCCTGCCGTATCCGCAAAAATTACCGGATAACCGTCAATGTCAACGTAAGCTTCGATAACATCACGAGTGGTTCCCGCAGTTTTAGAAACTATCGCAACGTCTCTTTTGACCAAACGGTTTAATAAGCTTGATTTTCCGGCGTTAGGAGTTCCGATAATTGCAATATTAAATCCGGATTTTAAGATTTCTCCCCGACGGTTATCGTCTAAATGCCGGTTTATTTCTTCAATCAGAGAGGTTACGGCTTGCTTGGCAGTGTTTATACTTTCGGGAGGGATATCTTCTTCCGGAAAGTCAATAAAGGCTTCTATAGAGGCTAAAACTTTAACCAGTTTATGCCGCCAATCTTCGTAAAGATTGCCTAATTCACCGGATAATTGCCGTAAAGCTTGCTTCCTTTGAGCTTTAGTATCCGCATTTATCAGGTCGGCTACACCTTCGGCGGAGGTTAAATCCATTTTGCCGTTCATAACTGCCCGACGGCTAAACTCTCCGGCTTCGGCAGTTCTTAATCCCTTTACCGAAGATAAAGCTCCCAAAACCTCTTTTAAAACCGCTCTGCCGCCATGGATTTGAAGCTCTGCAACATCTTCGCCCGTATAGCTTTCCGGTCCGGCAAAATATATTACTATGCCTTTATCTATGACTTCCTTAGTCAGAGGGTTTTTAATCTCGGCAAACCTTACTTGT
The DNA here is from genome assembly GCA_017507765.1 of Alphaproteobacteria bacterium. Classification (GTDB taxonomy): domain Bacteria; phylum Pseudomonadota; class Alphaproteobacteria; order CACZRW01; family CACZRW01; genus RGIG5556. The sequence goes on from JAFWAG010000008.1 coordinate 5,141, forward strand.
CTGGCTTTGGGATTTTTTATGCCGCAAATAACTTCCAAAGCCTCCAAAACTTTAGTTCCGGAAACTCGGATAACTGCTATGCCGGCTTTACCAACTCCCGATGCCGGAGCAAAAATTGTGTCTGAAGCATTCACGATTAACTGTTCATAGCATCAAAGAAATCGTTGTTGTTCTTTGTCTGCTTTAGCTTATCAATCATAAACTCCATAGCTTCGGTAGTACCCATGGGCATAAGAACACGACGCAAAACCCACATTTTGGAAAGCGTATTCTTGTCAACCAAAAGCTCTTCTTTACGAGTTCCGGACTTACCAATATCCAAAGCAGGAAAGATTCTTTTATCGGCACACTTTCTATCAAGAACAATTTCAGAGTTACCGGTACCTTTAAACTCTTCAAAGATAACTTCGTCCATGCGGGAACCGGTATCAATCAATGCCGTGGCAATAATCGTAAGCGAGCCGCCTTCTTCAATATTACGAGCCGCACCAAGCAAACGTTTAGGCTTTTGTAAAGCGTTGGCGTCAACACCACCGGTCAATACTTTACCGGAACTGGGAACTGTAGCGTTATAAGCACGGGCTAAACGAGTAATTGAATCAAGTAAAATTACTACGTCTCTTTTATGTTCAACCAGTCTTTTAGCCTTTTCTATGACCATTTCCGCAACTTGAACATGGCGGTTTGCCGGTTCGTCAAACGTAGAACTGATAACCTCACCCTTAACCGAACGTATCATGTCCGTAACTTCTTCCGGACGCTCGTCTATCAACAGGACTATCAAATAAACTTCCGGATGGTTTGTGGTAATTGAGTGAGCTATATTCTGAAGCATTACCGTCTTACCGGTACGCGGAGGAGCTACAATCAAGCTTCTTTGCCCCTTACCTTGCGGAGTTACTAATTCAATAATTCGATGGGTTAAATCTTTGGCGTTATGATTATCCGCAATCTCTATGTTTATTTTCTGATTAGGAAATAACGGCGTAAGATTATCAAAGTTAACTCTATACTTGGTTTCTTCCGGATCTTCGTAATTGATTTTCATAACTTTAAGAAGAGCAAAATATCTTTCTCCTTCCCGAGGAGAACGAATTTCACCTTCGACAGTGTCTCCGGTTCTTAAGCCAAATCTTCTTATCTGGCTGGGAGAAACATAAATGTCGTCAGGACCGGCAAGATAGTTCGCCTTTGGTGAACGTAAAAAGCCAAAACCGTCTTGCATAACTTCAATAACGCCTTCCCCTAAGAGAGCAGTTTCACTGTTGGCAAGCTGCTTTAAAATGGCGTACATTAAGTCTTGAGTACGTAATGTTGAAGCGTTTTCTACTCCCAATTCTTCCGCATAGGCAAGAAGCTCGGTAGGAGATTTCTGTTTCAATTCTTTTAGATGCATATTTTACTTCATGAATAGATTGTGAGGAAATTGCCTTCGCTTTAGGCTTATGAGATTTAAGGCGTATAACTTACTAAAATATTTTTTATAAGTCAATGAAAAATCGGATATATTCAAAAGAACCATAATAATATTTTATTTAAAAAAGATTGTTGTTTTATTAGTACCCTGTGCATAACCTTAATTACTTTTTGTTATTTAGTTTTGTATGACTTATCAACAGGTTTTTTATGGCTTAAATGTATAATAAAAAATGATAAATATGATTTTATTAACGTGTTTACGAGTTAAGGGGAGATTTTTATAAACAAGTTAGGTTAATATGGCTTAAATTGTTTTTGAAAATCGGAAAAACAAGAATAGGTAAAAATTATAATAGTTATCCACATTATTAACAGGAAAAGAAAAAGTGAGAGAAATTGCCATTGATACGGAAACTACGGGTCTTAGTCCTTTTAACGGAGATAAAATCGTAGAAATAGGCTGTGTAGAGATGATTAACCATGTTCCTACGAACAATGTTTTCCATAGATATATAAATCCGCAAAGAGATGTTCCGGAAGAAGTGGTTAAAATCCACGGTATTACCGAAGAGTTTTTGAAAGATAAGCCGATTTTTTCTGCTATAGCGGACGAGTTTCTTGCTTTTATAGGTTCGGATACGCTGGTTATTCATAATGCTGCTTTTGATATGAGCTTTATTAATGCAGAGCTGGCGGCAATAAATAAAGAACCGATTGATATGGGAAGAGTTATAGACAGTCTGGCTATAGCTCGCCGGAAGTTTCCCGGTGATAAGGCAAACCTTGACAGTTTGTGTAAAAAGTTCGGTATAGATAATTCGCATCGTACAAAGCACGGAGCTCTTCTTGATGCGGAGCTTTTGTCTGAAGTTTATCTGGAACTTGTGGGCGGAAGAGAGCCCGGGCTGGCTATGACAACTTTACAGAAAAAATCTCCCGAAGTTGCGGCGGCTGTAAAGACAGAAGCCAGACCGGAAAGATTTTTTCCTGCTTCGGAAGAAGAATTAAAAGAACACCGGGACTTTTTATTAAGTAAATTAAAAGACCCGGTGTGGAATAAGTTATCTTAAAGATTTTCTTATTGCATATTACTGTTTGCTTTCTTCTTTTCATGATAAAGAGCAAGAAAATCTATCGGACCCATTAAGAGAGGTGAAAAACCGCCGCTTCTTACGGTGTCAGAAATAACCTGCATGGCAAACGGGAAAAGGAACTTCGGAACTTCCACCAACAATACTTGTTCTATCTGTTCCGGTTGCGCATTCACGGTAGTAATGGCTGAGTATTCACATTCGCAGATAAATGCCGTTTTGCCTTTGTATTTTGCTTCCGCATTGGTTATCAAAGTAACAATGAAAGTGTTGTTTTCAATTTTTAAAGCTTTCACGTCAATGTTGATGGAAACTTCCGGAGGATTTTTCATTTCTAAAAATATCTGCGGAGAGTTAGGAGACTCAAAAGATAAGTCTTTAAGATATTGTGTATTGATGACGGAAGATGGTCCCGGTATTGGGTTTTCCGTTTCTTGTACCGGTTCGGTATTTTCACTCATTATAAAAAACCTCTTTAAAAAAGTTGCTAAAAAGTAATAGTAAATTATCATTACTTGTAGTAAGTGATACCCTAAATGAAAGGGAAAGTAAAAATAAAATGAACGGACAATATATTGATATAATCTTTTTGGCTCTTATCGCTGCGGTTTTAATCTATAGATTGGCTAGGGTTCTTGGCTCTGAGGTTGATGAAAATAAAGATAATAATACCGAACAAAAGAATGAAATTCGGGAAAATCCTCAGGATAATGTGGTTAGTATGGCTATGCACGGCCAAAAAGAATTCGTCGGAGCTTTAGCCGCTTATGATGAGGAAGAGACTAAAAAAGACCCAATAAAGGCTGTTTTTTATAAAATATATTCCTTGGATAAAAGCTTTAGTCCGGAAAAGTTTTTAACCGGAGCAAAAGCTGCTTTTGAAATGATTATTGAAGCTTTTATCGAAGGCGATGAGGACACTTTAAAAAAATTGGTAAGTAAAGATGTCTTGGAAAGCTTTAAAAAGGCTATTGCCGGATATAAAGAAAATAATCAGAAAGTAGAGCAGTCTTTGATTGGTTTTACCGATACTAAGATTATTAAAGCGGATTTAGAGGGTACAGAAGCTAAGCTTACCGTTGAGTTTGTTACCGAACAGTCAAAAGCAGTCGTAGATGCCGACGGAAATGTCGTGGAAGGCGACGCCGTTATGATAAGTACGGTTAAGGATATTTGGGTATTTGCAAAAGATTTAGAAGATTCTTCTCCGAATTGGATGCTTGTTTCTACTAAAGGCGGAAACTAATAATGCCGAAAAAGCTTTTTATTTCCATAAGCTTGTTGATTGTATTGGGAGTTTTAGGATTTTTCTTATTTAAATCTTATTTTACTTTCGAGCCGGAAATAAAAACGGAAAAAATTGCTTTTAAGGAACTTCCCGGTTGGCAAAAAGACAATATCAAAGAAGCTTTACCGGCTTTACAAAATAATTGCGCTGCTTTGGAAAAATTGCCCGCAGAATATAAGCTTGCTACGGATTATATAGATTTCGGAACTCCTGCTGATTGGCAGGGTTTTTGTAATAAAATTAAGGATTTTAAAGGTGAAAATAAGGATTTATACCGTTTATTGGCAGAAGAAACGGTGCCTTATAAACTGATAACCAAAGATAAAAAGAAGGGCGTGTTTACCGGTTATTATGAGGCTGAACTTAAAGGTTCAAACGAAAAAACGGAAAAATATAATGTTCCGGTTTATGGGCGTCCTTATGATATGGTGCAGATAGATTTACGGGATTTTGGAATTGAAGCCGATAAGCCAAAGTTTTTTGCTATGGTAAAAGATGGTAAAGTAGTTCCTTATGTTTCGCGGAAAGAGTTTGAAAAAGCTCCTAATGCTCCGGTTTTGGTGTGGGTGGATAGTGTGGTTGATTTGTTCATCATGCAGATTCAAGGCTCCGGAAGGGTGCAGACTGAAAACGGAGAGCATATAAAAATCGGCTATGCGGCAAATAACGAACACCCGTTTGTAGGTATAGGTTCGTTAATGATGAAAAATGGTTTACTGGAAAAAGGTAAGTCTTCGATGCCGGAAATTAAGGATTGGCTTTTGAAAAATCCGGAAAAAGCTCGGGAACTTATGGCGGAAAATCCTCGTTATATTTTCTTTAAAATCAATGAAAGCGAAGGGCCGTTTGGAGCTTTGGGAGTTCCTTTAACTCCTAAACGCAGTTTGGCGGTGGATACAAATTATATAGCTTTGGGAGTTCCTTTGTGGCTGGATACCGTTGATGCAGACGGAAATAAAATCCAACAGCTTATGACCGCTCAGGATATAGGTAAGGCAATCAAAGGAAAAATCCGGGGCGACTTTTTCTGGGGCTTTGGCGAAGAGGCTTTCTTGCAAGCTGGTAGAATGAAAAGCGCCGGAGAGTATTTTGTTTTGCTGCCTAAGGCAAAAGCGGAGGATTAAATATAATGGCAATGAATATGGATAAAGCTTCTTTGCTTATGTATGAAACTTTGGTGAAAGCTCTGCAAGACGGGGAAGTAACGCTGGATATAAATTATGATTATTTAAATAATGTCCGCTCTCCGGTTTATAATCCTTGGGAAAGTGTGCTTCCGTTGGTAATTATCCTGACGGTTTCTTTGGTATTGATGCTGATTTTCGGGATTATTGCCGGAATGATTGCAATGGTAATCGGACTTTTGCTGTATCGCTTTTTCTTAAAGCCGGTTTTACAAAGAAAACTGTTGGAAAGATTGAATTATTTTTTATGCGCCGGATATCATAATTGGTCGGTTATGTGGGATTTAGGCGGTTTTTCATTGGTCAGAGAAAATACATTTAAAACCCGTTGTGAAGCACCAAAAGGAAACTGGAAAGAGTTTGTTGCTTTGAATCTGACAGAATCTCCTTCGGCAGAACGGGCTATAAATGAATAATAAAATCGTCAAAGATGAAGAAGTTTGGGAAGAGTTTACCAAAGGGATAAAGAAAATATCTCGCCCAAAAGCTCCTAATCTTGGGCTTAGCAAAAGAAGAATTAAAATAAGATTCGCCTCCGAAACAGTTATTTTACCCAATGTTTCACGGGAAACATTAAGGAACGGAGATTTAAAAAATCTTGATGCTTCCACCGGTGCAAAGTTCAGAAAAGGAAAAATGCCCATAGACGGAAGAATTGATTTGCACGGATTAACTGCAAATCAAGCTTTTTTAGCTTTGAAAGCTTTTTTAAACCGTCATTATTTACAAGCTTCCCGCTGTGTAATTGTGGTTACCGGAAAGGGAAGTATGCGCCTTGATGAAAACGGCGAAGTCCGCAAAACCGGAGTTATTCGGGAATTATTGCCTCGGTGGTTAAATGACAAAGATATCCGCCCCTTCGTCCTTTCTTTTACGCACGCTAAAGATAAAGACGGCGGAAGCGGAGCTTTTTATGTCTTGTTAAAAAGACAGCGCGATAAATAGATTCACCTGCGTAACTAAAGAATAAATCTGTCTAAATCACTGTTTTTATTTAAAGAACTTACTTTTTCTTTGACCGTTTCTCCGGTGATTGTTTCCGTTGAGCCGGATTTTTCCGAAGCATTAAAGCTGATATCTTCCAAAAGCTTTTCTAAGATAGTATGCAAACGGCGGGCGCCAATGTTTTCTACGCTTTGATTCATTTCTGCGGCAAAACGGGAAATCTCGACAATAGCTTCCGGAGTGATGTCTAAAGTTACGCCTTCGGTAGCAAGTAAAGCCTTATACTGAACAATAAGATTCGCTTCCGTTTCGGTTAAAATACGGACAAAATCTTCTTGGGTAAGGGCGGCAAGTTCTACCCTTATCGGTAATCTTCCCTGTAATTCCGGCAATAAATCCGAAGGTTTGGATAAATGGAACGCTCCCGAAGTGATAAATAAAATATGGTCGGTGTTTACGGTTCCGTATTTAGTACTGACAGCAGTTCCTTCAATTAAAGGTAAAAGGTCACGCTGGACGCCTTCACGGGAAACATTGCCACGAACGTGGCCGTCTTCGGTGGCGGTTACTTTATCAATTTCGTCCAAAAAGACGATGCCGTTGTTTTCAACTGCTTGAATGGCTTCTTTTTTAATTTGATCTTCGTCAAGAAGCTTATCGCTTTCTTCCGCCAGTAAAAGGTCATAGGAATCCTTTACTTTTACAGTACGTTTTTTATAGCTTGGTCCGCTTTTGCCTAAGATATCTCCCAAGCTTATCATGCCGACTTGTGAACCGGGCATTCCCGGAATATCAAAAGTCGGGAAGGAATTGCCAGAGTTATCAATTAAAGAGATTTCGATTTCTTTCTCGTCAAGTTCTCCGTTGCGAAGCATGGTGCGGAACTTTTGTCTGGTTTCGTCAGAAGCGCTTTCACCGACCAAGGCTGTGATAACCCTTTCTTCCGCATATACTTCCGCTTTGGCTTTTACGCCTTTGCGCATATTTTCCCGAGTCATTTTTAAAGATACGTCCAATAAATCACGGATAATGCTTTCAACATCACGGCCAACATAGCCAATTTCCGTAAACTTGGTCGCTTCAACTTTGATAAAAGGTGCTTGGGCAAGTTTTGCCAAGCGGCGAGCAATTTCGGTTTTACCTACTCCGGTTGGACCTATCATCAAAATGTTCTTCGGAATGACTTCTTCCTTTAATTCCGGAGAAAGCTGTTGTCTCCGCCAACGGTTGCGTAAAGCTATGGCTACGGCTCGCTTGGCTTCGTTCTGGCCGACAATAAAGCGGTCAAGTTCGGATACAATTTCACGGGGGCTGAAAGATGTCATAATTCCTCTATTACTACGTTTTCGTTGGTGTAAATACAAATATCTCCGGCGATTTTTAAGGCTTTTAGAGCAATATCACGGGCGGTTAAACCGTCAATGTCTTTTAAAGCTTTGGCAGCAGCTAAGGCGTACGGACCGCCGGAGCCAATGCCGATAAGTCCGTCTTCCGGTTCCATGACGTCTCCGTTGCCGGAAAGAATAAAGGAAACTTCTTTATCCGCTACAGCCATCATCGCTTCAAGTTTGCGCAGATAACGGTCGGTGCGCCAGTCTTTTGCCATTTCAACGCACGCACGGGTTAAATTGCCGGAATGCTTTTCAAGCTTGCCTTCCAAACGCTCAAATAAGGTAAAAGCATCGGCGGTTGCTCCGGCAAAGCCGGCGATAACTTTTCCGCCGCTTAAACGCCTTACTTTGATTGCATTGGCTTTTAAAACCGTGTTGCCGAAAGTTACCTGTCCGTCTCCGGCAATGACTACTTTGCCGTCTTTACGGACGGAAAGAATGGTGGTGCCTCTCCATGTTAGCGGTTCTGTCATCTTTAAATCCTTTTCTTTTTTAATTGCTGTATCTTTAAATAAGGTCAATTTTATATTAAAACAAGAAAAGAAGAAAAAATATCTTATCTTTCGGCTAAAAAACAGAAGAGGGAAAAATGTACGATAAAAGTAATATCTTTGCTAAGTTCTTATCTGGAGAGGTTCCGGTCAAAAAAATCTATGAAGATGAATATGCCATTGCTTTTAATGATATAAATCCGCAGGCTCCGGTTCATGTTTTGGTAATTCCCAAGGGCGAATACACTTCGTTTGAAGACTTTTCCGCCAAAGCATCTGATGCAGAGATTGCCGGATATGTCAGAGCCATAGGAAAGGTATCCCGTCAATTGGAATTGGATAAGTCCGGATATAGGCTTTTAGTTAATATGGGAGCAAACGGCGGGCAGGAAGTTCCGCATCTGCATACGCATATTTTCGGAGGCGCTAAGTTAGGACGTATGGTTACGGTGGATAATACGCCGAAAAGCTAAGGCCTCGGCGATATGAGGCGCCCGAACGTTTTCTTCGCCGCTTAAGTCGGCAATCGTTCTCGCCACACGTAAAATCCGGTGATAACCACGGGCAGAAAGCTTTAAACGTTCGGCAGCATTAACCAATAAAGCTTGCCCTTCGGAATCCGGAGAAGCAAAGGTTTCCAGTATTTCTCCGTCTGCTTCGGCATTGCGGCGGATAGGAGTGTCTTGGTAACGGTTGCGTTGGATTTCAAGTGCAAAGGCAACTCTTTTAGCGACTTCGGCAGAGCTTTCCGCCGCCGGAGGAGTCGACATATCCCAAGGCGGTACAGCCGGAACTTCGATATGCATATCAATACGGTCGAATAAAGGACCGGAAATCTTGGCTTGGTATTCTTCTCCGCATTTGGGAGCGCGGGAACATTCTTGTCCCGCAGAGCCTAAGTAACCGCAACGGCAGGGATTCATTGCGGCGACAAGCTGAAAGCGAGCCGGATAAGTAACGTGTAAGTTAGCTCTGGCAACGGAAACGTTTCCGGTTTCCAACGGTTGGCGAAGAGCTTCCAAAGCTACCCGCTGAAACTCCGGCAATTCGTCCAAAAACAAAACACCGTTGTGAGCCAAAGATACTTCGCCGGGTTTGGCTTTGTTACCGCCGCCGACTAACGCCGCCATAGAGGCAGAATGGTGCGGAGAACGGAAAGGACGACTGGAAACCAAACGGCCTTCTTTAATCATTCCCGCTATGGAATGAATCATGCTTACTTCCAAAATCTCTTTGGAAGTCAACGGCGGGAGCAAAGACGGAAGACGGGCGGCAAGCATGGATTTGCCTGCACCGGGAGGGCCTATCATTAAAAGATTGTGGCCTCCGGCTGCCGCTATTTCCAAGGCTCTTTTGGCACTTTCCTGACCCTTGATATCTTTTAAATCTAAAGCGCAGAAATTATTTTCGGGGCTTAGCTTTTCCGGATAGGGAAGGGAGGATATGCCTTTGAAATGATTGATAAGTTCCAGTAAACTTGCGGGTGCAAGAATATCGGTTATGCCTGACCAAGCGGCTTCGGAACCTTGGGAAGCCGGACAAATAAAGCCGTGATTTAAAGAATTGGCAAAAACTGCGGCGGGTAAAATCCCCGATACCGGAGCAACCGATGCGTCCAAGCCAAGTTCTCCCATAATGGTAAAGCGGGAAGTTTCTTCGGCAGGAATAATGTTCATGGCGGATAAAAGCCCGACCGCTATCGGTAAGTCAAAGTGGCTGCCTTCTTTAACAATATCAGCCGGAGCCAAATTGACGGTTATTCTTTTCGGCGGAAGGGAAAGCCCCAAAGCATTTAATGCGGCACGGACTCTTTCCCGACTTTCGGCAACGGCTTTATCCGCCAAGCCGACTATCGTAAAGGCAGGCAAGCCATTGGCAATCTGAACTTCGACTTTAACCGGAAGAACGTCTATGCCTTGAAACGAAACTGTATGGACGCGCGAGACCATTTACCAACGAGGAGTTACGTCCTGTCCACGATAACGGCGGGAAGGGTAATTTCCGTCTTGGATTTTATCGTCTTTGGCCATAAATCTGGGAATGTCGGTAACCCGAATAAATCCTTGACCTTCCATGGCTTTGGCGCAGTTTTCAACTTCGGCAGAGAAAAGTCCGGTACTGGTCAACGTTTGGGAATTGCACTCAACAATTTCACGGGAAGTCGGGTGTTGGAGCAAAATCCTGTCCGGTTTGGCGTTAAAAGTACGGATATCGGAAGTCTTGCCCGGAGTACCGATAACTTCCGGAGCGTCCGAAGATGACGATGAACACGCACTTAAACCAACGGAAACGGTAAAAGCAAGCAAAAGAGCTGTAAATCTCATAATAACCTCAGCAAAAAGAGTTAGAACTGACAGATTTATAAACTATTTTGCATAAAATTACCAGTAAATAGAGTTTAAATAACAAACTTTACAGGTTTCCGACCAAGTATACCGCCGCCTGTCCGGGGTGAGCGGATACTGATGCAGTGGTTGAAGTAACCATACCATGAAGAACCGATGCCGCGCAATTGGTTATGGAACAACTTCCCGAACCTCCCCCGCCACTGCCGGACACATTAGAACCACCGGGGCCTATTCCCCCATAAGGGCTACCAGAAGAACCGTTTCCATTATAAGCTCCGTTTCCTCCTCCTTGAGCACCTTGCATACCACTACCATTGGCAGCAAATCCGGTTCCGGCACTAACCGTATAACTTCCGTTACCGCCATGTCCGCCGCCGCCATAGCCCCCTCCGCCACCGCCGGCAGCCCAACCACAAGCCCAACCCCCTTGTCCGCCGGCAGAAACCAAAAGATTGCTTAAAGAAGACGTATTGGTTTTATAAATACCAACTCCTTCTCCTCCTTTACAGGTTTCGGAAACTTGAGGACTGGCGTTACAGCCGCTTCCTGTTCCACCGGCAGCTTTGCGAACTATCAAAGAAGTTCCGGCATTTAAAGATGCGGTTCCGGATACTAAGCCTCCTACAGCTGTTGTACCGTTCCAGAATGAACCACCTCTACCGCCTACACAGGCAAGCCCGTAAGTGGCCGTATACGGGGTGCTGAATGTGGCATTAGCGGTTGTAGAATAAAACAATCTTGTCCAAGCCGGATTTCTGGTCATATCACAAACGTAATCTGCCGGAGTGGCACTGGTTAGGGTTAATTTATAAGTTGCGCTACTCGCAGTCGCTCCGTAACTTGCCATACTGGTTTTAAGTTCATGGCACGTTCGGTTTAAATGGTGAGTGTATCCAAGCTGACAAGCCGTAGCATTGGACGAATTACAGCCGGAAATAACATCAGCCGTAGACATTCCGGTAGTATTAACAAACCAACAACCGGTAAGTGTCTGCGCCGTAGCCGAAGTGGTCAAACGGAAATTGCCGTTTACCGGAGTTTTGCCCGCAGCTTTGTAAACATTGATGACTTGTTGGCAAGTGCGGTTCAGGCTGTTGTTATAACCTACGGCGCAAGTTCCTGCCGTACCCGCATTACAACCGTCAATAATCTGATATCCTTCGTAACCTTTTTTATTGCTTGTATCAAAATAGCAAGTTCTGGTTGTGGCATTACCTTGAATGTCGGAAGTTAGCGAATAACTGC
>JAFWAG010000009.1 GCA_017507765.1 Alphaproteobacteria bacterium
AGCGGAAACGATTTGAATCATATCCATAGCTTTGTTGGTTTTAAATGTTGCCATGGCCATTGTATAACCAGCGATACCGCCGGCACTTAAAACACCGATAATGGCGAGAACGCCAAGCATTTCAATCATAGAACGTCCGGACTGATTGGCAGAGGAAGACTTATTTTTAAAAAGCATAATATATACTCCAAATACATTGAATGACTTATAATAAAATAAGCCATAAGAAAAAATCTTGCACAGTATTAGATATAATTTTTTCTTTGTAAAGAAAAAAAGAGGTTACAATTCGTAATCTTTTGTGTCTTGATTTCAAAGGATTATAAGCGTACTTATGCTTTGGTTATTTGGTTTTCATACAATCGTATAGTAAAGAAAGGTTTTTTTATAATGTCTGCCGATATTCCAATGATTCCCTTTATTGATTTAAAAGCTCAGCAAGCAAGAATCCGTCCGCAAATAGATGAAGCTATCCGTAAAGTGTTGGACAGCGGACAATATATTATGGGGCCTGAGGTGGCAGAGTTGGAAACAGAACTGGCAAAATACAGTGGAGCAAAATATGCTTTGGCTTGTTCCAGTGGTACCAGTGCTTTAGTGTTGGCTATGATGGTCTTGGGATTGAAGCCTAATGATGCGGTTTTTGTTCCGTCCTTTACTTTTATTGCTACGGCAGAGGCGGTTCTTTTGGCCGGAGGAGTTCCCGTCGTTGTTGATGTGGAAGAAGGCTCCTTCAACATGGATCCCGAAGATTTGAAAAAGGCAATCATTGATGCCAAAAATGACGGCTTGAACCCGAAAATCGTGGTTCCGGTTGATTTGTTCGGCTGTCCGGCTGATTATGCCGCCATAACGGAAATAGCCAAAGAAAATAATATGTATGTGGTTGATGACGGTTGTCAGAGCTTTGGTGCTTCTTTGGAAGGGAAAATGGTTGGAAGCCTTGCCGATATTACCGCAACCAGTTTCTTTCCTGCAAAGCCTTTGGGCTGCTATGGCGATGGCGGAGCTTTGTTTACCGATAATCCCGAATACCTTGAATTGATGAAGTCTTTCCGTGTACATGGCATGGGAACCGACCGTTATGAAAATGTCAGAATTGGTATTAACGGACGTTTGGATACAATGCAGGCGGCTATATTGCTGATAAAGATGTCTATATTGGCCGAAGAAATGCAGTTGCGGGAAAAAATCGCCGTTCGCTATCGGGAAGGAATTAAAAATGTAAGTCATCAGGTTATTCCTGAGACCGTACATTCGGCTTGGGCGCAGTTTTCTTTCCTTCTTCCCGGAGACGGTAAAATCAGAGGCAAAGTGCAGGCGGATTTGAAAGCCAAGGGTATTCCGACAATGATTTATTATCCTATCCCCATACATCGCCAAGAGGCTTATGCAAAGTATGCCAGCAAGCGGGCTTTTCCGGTTAGTGATATGTTGGCGGAAAGAATTGTCAGCGTGCCGATGCACCCGTATTTAGAAGAAAAAACTCAGAGCTATATTATTGAAGCTGTGAACGAGGCTATAGAAAAGGCATAGCTTTTTCAGATTTTTCTGGCGCAGGACGACAAAACAAGGTAATTTGCTTTTACTTTATTTGTCGTCTTGAATCCGAAACGGAGCTTTTGCCAAATGTCTTATGCTACAAAAACCAAAGCCGCAATTATCGGAACCGGAAGCTTTGTTCGGAAGGTAATCATTCCCGAAATTGCTCGCCTTAATAATGCAGAGATAATATTAATCGCCGGAAGCGATGAAGAAGAAACTTCCGAGCTGGCTACGCTTGTCGGGGCGGAAAAGTTGCTGGCTGATGATTTTGCGCTCCTGTTCGCTAATCCGGAAGTCGAAGTTGTAATTGTTGCAAATGAAAGTGCGGCTCATGCCGGTTTGGTGTTGGACGCTTTGAAAGCCGGTAAGCATGTTCTGGTTGTTCCTCCGCTAGCTTTGACGGTTAAGGACTTGAAAAATATAGAGTTCTTTTATGCAAAACAAGATGCGAAGGGAGAGCCTTCTCCTTTGATGATGGTAATGCATCATCAGCGTTTTTCGCCATTGTTGAAGGCTTTGGCTTTGTATCTTTCTAAACGTGTAGGGCCGGTGATGATAAATTATCAGCTGAATGCCGGATTTTTAGAAAGGGATTCTGATAAGCGCACGCCTCTTCAAGGCGGTAGAAATATGTTGGAAGCTTCGGAAGTGTACGATGTTTTGACCGCTTTGGTCGGAGGCGTTAAAGTACGTAAGGCTGAGGCAATGTCTTTGGAAAAATGTCCCGAAGACGTCGATAATCTTGATAACTTTACTGCTACGTTTGCTTTTGAAGACGGGTCTATTGCCAATTTAGTATTCTCTTCGCTTGGAAATGCTGATTATCCACGGGATAAAATGACGGTTTTCTGCGATGAAAATGTTTTCGCTTTTGATGACTTTAGTTCCTTGGATTGCTTTGGTTCTTTGCATTTTTCCAAAACTGCGGATAAGGTTGATTACGGGTTTGAAGCTATGTTCAGAGAGTTTATCGGCTCGGTTCGGAATCCTTCGGCTTCTTCTCCCGTTCCGGTGGAAGAACAGTTGCAGGCGGCTCGTATGGCTATCGGTGTAGAGGCGAGGCTTGCTTCGCCGGTGTTGCCGGTATCGGAGCTTTTGGACGTGAAAAACGAAGATAGAAATATCTCTACGTTGAAAGAGCGCGCTATTTCAAAGTTTAAAACTCTGGTTGGGCAGGATTAGTATCACTGCACCAAGAGCTTCTCTTCTCCCCATAGTAAGGACGAGCAAGCCCCGCATTGATAAGTGTGGTGCCGATGCTTGGGTATTTATCGGTTTGTATGTTCGCAAGAACTCTGCCGGCATATTTGCCGTTGCTGATGTCGGAAAGCATAATGGTTTTACCGTTAACTGCTTGCTTTAAAAATGATTTGGCTTCTTTGGCAAGTTCTTTTTCGTACGGGCATTTGCCTTTAAGCTCTGGTGCGTCAATACCTTTTATCCGGACAATGGTTTCAATTTTGTGGCCAAGCCATATCTGGGCACTTACAACTAACGTGTCGCCGTCAATAACCCGAATAACGCGAGCCGGAATGGGGCCGGGAATAATCTCTTTAGCCTCGCATAAGCAGGATAAAATCAGATATGCAAAACAGCCTAACATGAGAAAAAGATGCTTCAAAAACACTATCCTTTAACAACCAGAGATTGAACATATTTCTCTTTTATCACTATTTTTTCCAGAAGAAAAGAAAAACTTCCTATTTTGTTCTATCTATATACTAATTTATAGAATCTAATACGAAAACTTTTTCGTATTGGCATAACAAACGGCAGTTAATCTTTTTATCTGCGACTGGGAGTTAATCTTCCGCACAAACGCGGTGCAGAGTATTATTTATTCCTCTGCCTCCCAGTCCTCTGGGAATGTGGTTGTGTTTGTGCGGGGAGATTAAGCCCCGTCTGCCTTTATTCGGTCAGACCTCTTTACGTTAGCGGTTTTCGGTATTTTTGTAAAGTTTAAGAAAGCAAAGGAGTGGGCTATATACAAAACTTTTGCCGTTAACGAAAAATTATCCTTGTTATGGAAAAAATTAAAAAATGGCGGATAGCAAGAGGTTGTCTATGACGGCAAAAGCAATGCTTATTTGTGAGGAAGACAGAGAGAAACCTATCAAAAGGATTTTGTCTCGTAACGGTATTGCCGACTATATACAGATAGAGCCTGTTGATGTTACCGGCGAAAATGAAAATACTCTGCAAGAAATACAGCTTGTGTTGGCGAAGGCTAAGTCTTATGGCAAAAGTGGAGTGCTGTGCTGTTCTTATACTCCGGTTTTGGCAGTTAAAGCTCAGCAAGCCAATATCCGCACCATCGCTTATACAATCGAAAAGACCGATGTTATGGAACGGCGCAATATATTTTGCCGGCAAGTCAGAGAGACTTGTTCCGGTGAACGTATGCCTTCGTTTTTGATAGAGCTGGCTAATGATACAATACCTTGCATTCTGCCGATGATGTATTTGCAAAACGGTGGCGGCAAAATGCATTCCCGTGCATAAACGGTAATTTAGTAAAAACCGAAAGCTTGGCTATATCTCCAAGGTTGCTTCTTTGAGCCAAGAGGAAACTGCCGGTTCAAGTAACGGCGCAAGAGTGGCATAAACGTCTTGGTGATAGCGGTTAAGCCATTCTTTTTCCGTGTCGCTTAGCATTCCGACTTCGATTAAGTCTCTGGCAAACGGGACTTTGGTCAGCGTTTCAAAGGCAAGCATTTCTTGTTCCGCATTGTCGTTTTGCGGTGCGGCGGTAACCAACATAACGTTTTCACAACGAATACCAAATTCGCCTTCTTTGTAATATCCAGGTTCGTTGCTGAGTATCATGCCCGGAAGCAAGGGAAGGCTATCTTTGGCATAAGAAATGCTGGGCGGGTTTTCATGAACGCCAAGAAAACTGCCAATTCCATGGCCCGTGCTGTGTGCATAATCAACTCCGTCTGCCCATAAATACTGCCGAGCTAAAACGTCAAGCTGGTAGCCGTAAGTTCCTTTGGGGAAAATACAGGAAGCTAAGGCAATGTGTCCTTTTAAAACTTGGGTAAAACGTTTGCGGACAATGTAGGGTACTTTATCAAACGCTACGGTGCGGGTGATGTCTGTCGTGCCGTCAAGATAGTTTGCTCCGGAATCAACCAAGTAAACTTCTTTGGGATTTAAACGGGCAGATTTCCCCGGTTCCGGAGTGTAATGGACTATGGCGGCGTTGGCTCCGACTGCGGATATGGTTGCAAAGCTTAAATCGTGGAAGAACTCTCCTTTCCGGCGGAAAGATTCCAGTTTGGCGGCGGCTTCGTATTCGTTGATGCCTTTACTTACACCTTCACGTTCAAGCCAGTATAAGAAATTGCATACGGCTACTCCGTCCCTGATATGAGCCTTTCGGGCTCCTTCCTGTTCGGTTGTGTTTTTCTGGCTTTTTAACAGGACGCAAGGATCTGTTCCCGGAGTGATTTTGCCGCCGGATTTGGCAAGCGTGCTTTCCAGCCAAGCCGAGCTTCTTTTCGCATCAACACGGACGTTTGCTCGCTTTTTGGCTAGGCGGGCAAGCTCCGGAGCAAAAATCGCCGGCGGAAGAATACGGATTTTATCGCCAAGCTCTTTACGTACTTCATCGCTTATCCGTTCAGAGGCGATAAACCAGTCTACGGACGAACTTTTATGAACAATGGCATAAGAATGAGCAAGCGGAGTATAAGGAATATCATTGCCGCGGATATTCAACAGCCAACAAATGCTGCTTGGCGATTCAATAACCAAAGCGTCTTCTTTATGCTCTTGTAAATCTTTGGCAATCTTTTTAATTTTCTCATCACGGGAAAGACCGGAAAACTTGTCTTCCAAAAGCATAATCGGAGATGACGGAGGCTTTGGTCTGTCTTTCCAGATAATATCTATGGGGTTGGAACGGAAAGCAACCAGATAACACCCAACATTATAACAAGCCTTTTTAAGGTCGGATACCTGTCTGACCGTATGCAAAAACGGGTCATAACCAAGGCGGCCGGTAATCTTCATTTCCTTTTCAATAATGGACGAAAGCGGATTTTGATAGATGTCCAAGATTGTAAAATCATCTTTGGAAACTTCAGTGCGGGCTTGCAACGTGTAACGCCCGTCAATTAACAGAAAAGCTTTTTGCCGCAGGACTACGGCAACTCCGGCAGAACCGGTAAAGCCGGTAAGCCATTTTAAACGCTCGGCACAAGGAGCGGTTATTTCTTCTTGATATTCGTCGTTGTGGGGAATGATAAAACCGTCAAGTTCGTTTTCTTTCAAAAGCTCCCGCAAAGCTTCAATTTTTTCCGACAATTAAGGTACTCCATTCATCTATCTGATAGCGTTTTTTTAATTTAAGTCCTTGTTGGCAATGAGCTTCCAAAACCCATTCTTCTTGCTCGGTTAGCATTCCTGACAAAACTGCCACTCCGCCGTCGCTTAAATGCTTTTGTAAATCTTGTGCCATGCTTACTAAGGGCTTTGCCAGTATATTCGCAAAAATCAAATCATAACAAGCGTTTTTTGTGACCGAGCCTTTCTTATATCCGTCGCCGACTTCCGCCGTGATATAATCCGTAACTTGATTGCGAAGGGCGCTTTCCGTTGTAACCCGCACGGACTCTTCATCAATGTCTACGGCAAGTATCGGTTTATGGTAAGTTTTTGCGGCTGCCAAAGATAAAATGCCAGAGCCGCACCCCATGTCTAAAATCTTTTGCGGTTGAAAGCTTTCATCGTTTGCCAAATCATCTAAAGCCAAAAGGCAACCTTTGGTGGTTTGATGCTCTCCGGAACCAAACGCCGTTGCCGCATCAATGCATAGGGATATTTTATCTTCGGGAGGGGCTTCTTTTATATGGGAGCCGTAAATATAATAGCGTCCTACACTGACCGGTTTAAAACGGGAAAGATTTTCTTTTAACCAGTTACGGTCGGGAAGGGCGGAAACCGTGTATGCCGGAGCTTCTTCCTCTGTAGCGCTTGCGGCGTTCTGCCAAAGAAGGGATAAAAGATTGGCATTCGGTTCTTGTTCGCAAATTGCTTCCAGTATCCATTTGCCTTTCTCTTCGCCCGTTTCAATTTCGTTGAACATAACGGCGGAGGAGATTTCCCCAAGAGATTCTTCGTAAAAGGGAAGGCCTTTTGCGGATACGGTGGCTTTTATTTGCCAAAGATTGGTCTTTTCTTCATTCATGTTATACTGCCTCTACAAAATCTGCCATTATGGTTTTGACGCCGATATCTTCAAAGGCGATTTTTAAACGATTGCCTTCCGAAGATAAAACGACACCATAACCAAAACGGTTGTGATAAACTCTGAAACCTTTGCGTATTTGCTGTTTCCCGCTTGATTGAGTATGGGAAGAACTGCTCCAAGGAATTGAACGTGAAGGGGTAAAACTTTCCTGTCTTTGGCGTTTAAAACCTACGATACTTCCTTCGCCGGTAAGATGCTCGGGCGGAAGCTCGGATAAAAAGCGAGAGGGAATATTGTTCTGCCATTGATTGTAAACTCTGCGGTTGGCGGCAAAAGAAATGAAAACCTTTTTGCGGGCTCGGGTAATGCCGACATACGCAAGGCGGCGTTCTTCTTCCAAGGCTCTTTGCCCACCTTCGTCCAAAGCTCTCTGATGCGGGAAAATGCCGTCTTCCCAACCGGGGAGGAATACCGTATTGAACTCCAATCCTTTGGCAGCGTGAAGAGTCATGATGCTTACTTTGTCATCGTTGCTCATATCGTCAACGTCCGATACCAAAGAAACGTGTTCCAGAAAAGCATGGATACTTTTAAAGTTTTCCCGTAAAACCCCGATAAGTTCCTGAAGGTTTTCCAATCTTCCCTGTGCTTCCGGAGCGTTGCTTTCTTTCCACATCGCCAGATAGCCGGATTCCGATAATACTTTCTCTGCCAAATCCGAGGCGTCTATATCCGCATCCATATAGCTTTCCAGACGGGAGAACATATCCATGAATATCCGCAGGTTTTTCTTTGCCGCCGTTTTTAAAACGGTGCTTTCTTCACGGATAAGCAAGCGGGCGGCGGAAAATACCGAAATATGCTCGTTTAAGGCGGTTTGTTGTAAGATTTGAATGGTTGCGTCGCCAATGCCTCTGCGAGGTTTGTTGATAATTCTGAGTAAGGCAAGGTCATCGTTTTGTTGGGCTAAAACCCTCAGATAAGCAACCGCATCACGGATTTCTTCCCGGTCATAGAACTTGGCTCCACCGATAACCTGATACGGAATGCCGGCGGAAATAAATGCTTCTTCAAACTCTCGGGTTTGAAAACCGACACGAACCAAAACCGCTATTTCATTATAGGGAGTGCCGGAACGCTTTTCCGTTTCCGTTTGCTCGATTAAGCGGGAGGCTTCTTCTCTGCCGTCCCATACGCCGGAAACCGACACTTTGTCTCCGCTGCCGTCTTGCCCTTCGGCGACTTTTAGATCTTTGCCAAGGCGGCCTTCGTTATGTCGGATAAGTCCTGATGCTGCGCCTAAAATATGTTCGGTGGAACGGTAATTGCTTTCCAATCTTATGATTTGGGCGTTGGGAAAATCACGGTCGAACTTTAAAATGTTGCCGATTTCTGCTCCACGCCAAGAATAGATAGATTGATCGTCATCGCCAACGCAACATATATTGCCGTGCTTTTGCGCCAAAAGACGAAGCCATAAATATTGGGAAACGTTGGTATCTTGGTATTCGTCAACCAAAATATAACGGAATTGGTTTTGGTACTTTTCCAAAATGTCTTTGTGAGCTTTGAAAAGCTCCAGACACAGTAAAAGCAAATCGCCAAAGTCCATGGCGTTCGTGTTTTTTAAGCGGTCTTGATAGGTGCGGTACAAGCTTAAAATCTTGCCGTTTAAAAAGTCTTCGTGCGTGTTCGTTGGAACCATGGAAACGGAAAGTCCTTTGTCTTTCCAACCTTGGATAACTTCTAAGACCGCTCGGGGAGGGTTCTTTTTAACATCAATATTTTCGGCTTCCATAATTTGTTTTAAAAGCCGTTCTTGGTCATCTTGACCTAAAATCGTGAAGTTGGAAGTGTAGCCTAATAATTCCGCATGGCGGCGTAAAATCCGAAGCCCGATACGGTGAAAAGTGCCAAGCCATACCTGAGATGCCGCAGGACCGATTATCCCGCTTAGCCTTTCGCCCATTTCGGTGGCGGCTCGGTTGGTGAAGGTAACCGCTAAGCATTCCCAAGGGGCGGCTAAGCCATTGCTAATGATATAAGCTAATCTGGAAGTCAGCACTCTGGTTTTGCCGGTACCCGCACCGGAAAGGACTAAGACTGCTCCTTCTGTGGTTTCTACGGCTTTTGTTTGCTCGGGGTTTAAATCTATATCCATTTTATCTCCTAATCTAAAAGCAATATACCTCGCCGGAAACCGGATATGCAAGAATATATAAAGCTTTTTTCTGCTTGGGCTTGCAGAATATAGGACAAAACATTATATATGACTGTAATTCAAGATAAGGTGAAAAAATGGGCTGCGCTAAAGAAGACTTGGGAATCCAAACCAAAATCAGGACAAAAATACCTTCTATGTATAAAGTCTTGCTGCTTAACGATGATTATACGCCCATGGATTTTGTCGTCCATATTCTGCAAGATGTGTTCGCAAAAACAGCTCAGGAAGCAACGGAAATAATGCTTGCCGTTCATCGTTCCGGTGTGGGTGTCTGCGGAATATATACCTTGGAAGTGGCAGAAACAAAAGCGGCGATGGTGATTGAAAAAGCTCGCCGCCGTCAGTACCCTTTGCAATGTGAAATAGAAAAGGCTTAGAAAAATAATGTTGTCGGAAAACTTGGAAAGAACTTTATATCGGGCTATGGAATTGGCGAATGTCTATCGGCATGAGTTCGCAACTTTGGAACATTTGTTGTTGGCCATGACCGAAGATAAAGACGTTTATGATGTTCTGGAATCTTGCGGGGTGGACGTTGATAAGCTGCAACAAGAGACTGCGGATTTCGTCAAAAATGAACTGGATACGATTGTTGTTCCCAAAGACCGTAACCTTGAAACCGTGCCGACAGCCGCTTTCCAACGGGTTATCCAAAGAGCCGCTATCCATGTTCAATCCGCTGACAGAGACGAGGAAATATCCGGAGCTCATGTCTTGGTCGCTATGTTTTCGGAAAATGATTCCTTTGCCGTGTATCTTTTGAACAATAATGGCTTAGGTAAGCTTGATGTATTAAATTATCTGGCTCACGGTGTGGCGGCAAAGCCCGGAAGGTCTAAGCCTAAAGTGGTTTCCGGAACGGAAGAAAAAGCCGATGATGCCGTGAAAAACGGTAAGGAAGCTTTGCTTGCTTATTGCGTTAATCTGAACCAAAAAGCCAAAGACGGAAAAATAGATAGTCTTATCGGGAGGGAAGAAGAACTGGAAAGGACTATTCAAGTTCTGTGCCGCAGGACGAAAAATAATCCTTTGTATGTCGGAGATGCCGGTGTTGGTAAGACCGCTCTTGCCGAGGGATTGGCAAAGAAAATTACTTTGGGCGAAGTTCCTCTGTCTTTGCAAAACGCAGAAATATATGCTTTGGATATGGGAACATTGGTTGCTGGAACTCGCTATCGCGGGGACTTTGAAGAACGCTTGAAGCAAGTGTTAAATGCTTTGGAAGAAAATCCTGAATACATTCTGTTTATTGATGAAATCCATGCGATTATCGGTGCAGGGGCAACTTCTGCCGGAGCAATGGATGCTTCCAATTTGTTAAAGCCGGCGCTTTCTTCCGGTGCGGTGCGCTGTATCGGCTCTTGCACTTATCAGGAATACAGAAACTATATGGAAAAAGACCGTGCTTTGCTGCGCCGCTTCCAGAAGATTGATGTGAAAGAGCCAACCGGAGATGAAGCCGTAAAAATTATCGACGGATTGAAGCCTTTGTACGAAAAACATCATGGCGTTAAGTATGAACCGGAAGCTTTGGCGGCTGCGGTTAAGCTGTCTGAACGATATATGTCCGAGCGCCGTTTGCCCGATAAAGCTATTGATGTTATTGATGAGGCAGGAGCGGCTAAACGTCTGTCTTCTCCTTCCTCTAAAAGCAAAGCCTTAAAGGTTACCGTCAGCGATGTTGAAAAAATCGTGGCTAAGATAGCCAGAATACCGCAGAAAAATATTTCTCGTGATGACCGGAAAAACTTAAAAGACTTGGAACGCTCTTTGAAATCTTCCGTCTTCGGACAGGATAAGGCGATTGAAGCTTTGAGCAGTGCGGTTAAGCTGGCTAGAGCCGGATTGCGGGAAGCCGGAAAACCTATCGGAAATTATCTTTTCTCTGGTCCTACCGGTGTGGGAAAAACCGAAGCCGCTCGTCAGCTTGCCCAAAGCCTTGGCGTGGAACTGCTCCGCTTCGATATGTCCGAGTATATGGAAAAACATTCCGTCGCAAGGCTGATTGGGGCGCCTCCGGGATATGTCGGTTTTGAACAGGGCGGATTGCTGACCGATGCCGTCGATAAACAGCCTTATGCCGTCGTTTTGCTCGATGAAATAGAAAAAGCTCATTCGGATTTGTTCAATATTCTTTTGCAAATAATGGACTATGGAAAGCTGACCGACCATAACGGCAAAAGCATTAACTTTGCAAATACGATAATCATTATGACGACTAATGCCGGAGCCGCAGAACTGCAAAAAGAACCGTTGGGATTTAATCGCTCGGAAAGGGAAGGCGAGGATAAAGAAGCTATTGAACGATTGTTCTCTCCGGAGTTCCGAAACCGCCTTGATGCCGTGATACCCTTTACCCGCTTGCCTCATGAGGCGGTGCGCAAAGTTACGGATAAGTTTATGGCGGCTTTGGCGGCTCAGGTGGCGGAAAGAAACGTTGCTATCGAAATATCTCCCGAAGTCGCCGATTGGTTCTCTGCCAAAGGATATGACGAGAAAAACGGAGCGCGTCCGTTGGCTCGCTTGATACAGGAAAAAATCAAAAAGCCGCTGGCTGAAGAAATGCTGTTCGGAAAATTGCTAAAAGGCGGAACCGCTTTCTTTACCGTGCAGGATAACGAAATCGTCGGACGGTATGTATCGGCTAAGCCGTTGCAAAAAGCTAAGCCGGAAGATAAAGTGCTGGAGCCGTTGCTTCTGTAATACTGTGCGGGCGATAGGGCTGTGGGGCTTGTTCGGTGCCCAGGGCTGTTATGGTTATGGGCGTTGTTGTGGGCGTGTGAATTGTTATGGCCGCCGGCTCTTTAAAGGCTTGAAAACACGGCCGAAAACACCGCTAAAAAAGAAAGTGATTTTTTCGTATTTTTGTTCTTGAAATTGCTTAAGAGATGAGTTATAAACCTACTCCTTAAACATATTGGGAAATAGTTTAATGGTAGAACAGCGGACTCTGACTCCGTTAGTCTTGGTTCGAATCCAGGTTTCCCAGCCACAGTTCAAAAATCGTCAGAAATGGCGATTTTTTCTTTTATTTACAAGCATTTAAACTGGTTCGAATGTTTGATACCAAATATGCCGTACCCCGGATAATCTTCGAACTAATTTTATTGAGAAGATAATAATTTCAAGGAGATAGGAAGTTGCTATAAATTTTTTAATTACGTCTATTTATCTTTAGCGTTTTTTAATTATTAT
>JAFWAG010000010.1 GCA_017507765.1 Alphaproteobacteria bacterium
AACAAATATTTTAAGTGTTTCTGCATATCCAGCAACTTTATCTAATCTTGAAGATTACTGTTTAACTACAGAAGATAATTATTTTTACTGTAAAGATGTAAGTATTGAAGTTCCGGTTATTGATTGGAACAGAGTTTCTACGGGGAATATACGCAAGTTAACTTTGGATAAGGCTCCTCTTAGTGCGGAACTAATTAGCACATTAAAACAAAACAACGTTAAACTTTCGCTTATTGCAATTAAGGGTTCGATAACAACTCCGGAGCTACAGGATATGCGGGTTGACGTTATCCATGCGGCAGAGGCAATCTTTCCGGAAGGAACATCTTTGCCCCACGGGCTAAGGGCTTTATGGGCAGAAAATGCCGATTTACGGGCTTTTTCCGAAATAACCGTAGGCTCTATGCTGAATATCCAAGATGCCAAAATATCCGAAGGGTTAAAAATCAATTTTGCCAAACCGGGTTGTTTAATAATTGACGGCGATAATCTTGGGAAAATAGCCGAGGTTACCAACCTTTCTTCCCTTATCGTTCACGGGGGAAAAGTTGATGACGCATCTTTAAAATTGCTCGCCAAACAAAAGAACCTGACTTTGCTTTTTGAGGGTGTTGATATGACAAACGTCCAAAAAACCTATTTCTTAAGACCGCAAGTCGCCCACATAGCAATAACGGATATGGTAGATTTACAGGGAAAAAGACCTCGTGAAGCGGCTAAAATGCCGGCGAACATTGCCGAATTAACCTTCGGCACCGCAAGATATCCCGGAAGTTTACCGGAAGCTTATAACTCTCTTTGGCAAACTTTATGCCCGCTTAACTTGCGACACAATAAAACCAGAGAATATTAAATGCCGATAGATACACCATTACAAAAAGATTTACTGTTAACGAAAATGAGGAAGCTTTTTCCTTTGACTGCGGGATATATGCGCCTTGATGACGGCGAGTCTTTCAGTATTTGGAAAAACAAACAACCGATGATTTACTTGTCTTTTAAGACTATGGATTTAACCGTAAACAGAACCTTATCTATCCAAGAAGCCGAAAAATTACTTGTCATCAAAGACCTTTTTCCAGAGATAACCTTTATTCCCAAAAATAAAGAACCAAATATCCCTTTAATGGCAATTACCGATATAAACGAAAATAATCCCGTTAATCGGCAACGGCAATAAAATTGCGCCAGAAAGAAAAACCTTCCCAAAGCGGGGTCATGCCTTGGAAAGGTTTGCTTTTTCCTGATTATTATTTAAGGCTCGTTCAAAGCTGCAGTGTCGGATATGTTGTCGGTAACTTCCTGAGCCAAGAAGCGGTCATACGTCAATAAGCCGCCTTTGTCGCTACCAATCAATTTTATCCTATCCCTGATATCGCGAGTGATTTTTTCCTCTTCTACCTGCTCGTCAATAAAGCAGTTGAGGAAAACCTCTGCGGTGATATCGCCCTTTTCTCTTGCCAATTTTACGATATCAATAATCATGGAAGAAACTAATTGCTCATGCGCATAAATCTTTTCAAAAACGTCCAAGGGGCCGTTCCAAGATGAACCCGGATCCGCAATCGGAAGGAAGGTAACCTTTTCGTCTTTGTCGGAAATAAAATCACGGATTTTCATTGCGTGTTCATATTCTTCTTTGGCGTGGTTGATAAGCCAGCTTCCCATACCGCTATAGCCTTCATCATCAAGGTAACAACCCATTGCCAGATATATATAGGCAGATTCAAGTTCGGCATTAACCTGCTTGTTCAAAGCTTTAAGGACATCTGCTTGTATCATTTTTACCTCCGTGGAATAAAACATCTGAGGTAAATGCTATAAGTAAGCAGTTTTAGCAACAATCTAGTCTTTAGGATAACGCTTTGCGAAGGAGCGCAAGGTATTCGGACTTTGGGATTTCTATGCCGCCCAAAGAAGCAAGATGCGGAGTGATAAACTGCGTATCAAGAAGCATAAAACCTTCTTTTTTCAGCTTTTCCACCAAATGATACAAAGCTATTTTCGAGGCGTTCGTGCGGCGGGAAAACATACTTTCGCCAAAAAACGCATGATGAAGGCGGACACCGTAAAGTCCGCCGACCAACATACCGTCTTTATCCCAACATTCGATGCTGTCGGCAAAACCTTGGCGATGAAGTTCCGTATAAACTCTGATAATATCATCACTTATCCACGTTTCTTCCCTTGAGGCGCAAGCTTCCATAACTTCGGGAAAGGCTTGGTTATAAGTAACGGTAAAGGGATTTTGGCGGATAGCTTTGGCAAGGCTTCGAGAGATATGAAGACCGTCCAAAGGAATAATTCCCCTTTTGGGCGGCTCTATCCAATCAAACTCTCCGCTATGACGCCCATAAGCCATAGGAAAAATGCCTATACTGTAGGCTTTCAGCAATATTGCCGGTGTTAAATCCCGATAGTCGGGCATATTAAACTCCGCAGTTATTGTTTGTTAGCTTTGATAAACTTTTCCAGCCAATGAATATTATACTTTCCTTCGATAAACTCCGGATTATTGATAATCTTTTCATGCAACGGAATGGTGGTTTTTACGCCTTCTATCACAAACTCTTCCAAAGCACGGCGCATACGCATAAGGCAACTGCGGCGGCTGCTGCCAAAGACTATCAACTTGGCTATCATGCTGTCATAATTCGGAGGAATGGAATAGCCAGAGTACATTCCCGAATCGACCCGAACCCATAATCCGCCGGGTGAATGCCATAAACCTATTTTGCCCGGAGACGGTATGAAAGTTTCCGCATCTTCAGCATTAATCCGGCATTCTGCCGCATGGCCACGGAACATTATGTCTTCTTGCTTGAAGCTTAGCGGAGCTCCGCTGGCAATAAAAATCTGGGCGCGGACAATATCAATTCCGGTTATCATTTCGGTAATCGGATGCTCAACCTGAAGGCGGGTATTCATTTCAATGAAATAAAATTTGCCGTCTTCGTAAAGAAACTCTATGGTTCCGGCGTTTGTATAGCCAAGTTTTTGCATGGCTTTGCATAAAATCGCCCCCATTTCGTCCCGTTGTTTATCAGAAATTACCGGAGACGGAGTCTCTTCCAAAACTTTCTGATGATTTCTTTGCAACGA
Organism: Alphaproteobacteria bacterium; assembly: GCA_017507765.1. Classification (GTDB taxonomy): domain Bacteria; phylum Pseudomonadota; class Alphaproteobacteria; order CACZRW01; family CACZRW01; genus RGIG5556. The sequence continues at coordinate 3,103 of JAFWAG010000010.1, forward strand.
ACAATCTCTGTCGCCAAGGTGGACAACATTGCCATGCTCATCTGCCAGAATCTGGAACTCTATGTGGCGGGGATTTTGCAAATATTTTTCAATATAAACCGTGCCGTCACCGAAAGCTGCTTTAGCTTCTCGTTTAGCCATAAGGAAAGCTTCCTGTAATTCTTCACGGTTAAAGGCGGCTTTCATGCCCTTTCCGCCGCCTCCGGCAGAGGCTTTGATAATTACCGGATAGCCGATTTTTTCGGCGATATCCAAAGCTTCATCTTCGGATTCAACTCCGCCCTCAGAGCCGGGGACAACCGGAATGCCGGCTTCCTCTGCGGCTTTCTTGGCGGCAACCTTGTCGCCCATAATCCGGATAAGTTCCGGTGTCGGACCGATAAAAGTCATACCGTGGTCTTTGACCATTTCGGCAAAATCAGCATTCTCTGACAAAAAGCCATACCCTGGGTGAATGGCATCTGCGCCGGTTATTAACGCCGCACTGATTATAGCCGCTTTGTTAAGATAGGAATCTTTGGCTGCTGCCGGACCGATACAAACCGATTCATCTGCCATGCGAACGTGCATAGCATTAGCATCGGCGGTGGAATGAACGGCAACCGTTTTAATTCCCATTTCTCGGCACGCCCTGTGAATCCGTAAGGCGATTTCTCCCCGAGTGGCAATAAGTATTTTTTCAAACATCGGCAATTATTCCAAAATAAGCATGGGTTCCCCAAACTCTATCGGTTGGGCATCTTGGACGATAATTTTTGCAACTTTACCGGCATGAGGAGCCTTTACGGCATTAAAGGTTTTCATGGCTTCCACAAGGAAAAGCGTCTGTCCTTCTTTGACCGTATCGCCGATTTTAACATACGGAGAAGCGCCAGGTTCCGGAGCGATATAAACTACACCAACCATCGGAGATTTTACGATATTTTCCTCTGCAACTGCGGGAGCGGCAGGCTTTTCCGCCGTCTTTGCGTCATTGGCGGCAACCGCAGAAACCTGCGGCGCAGAGAATGCAATGCCGGCATTAACCGGTGTGCAGGCAACCCTTAAACGAACACCTTCTGCATCGTATTCTATTTCACTTAAATTATTTTCATGCAGCAACGTTGCCAAAGTGGTGATGAGTTCTTTATCTATGTTAGTTTTAGCCATTTTTTTTCTACCTTAAAAATCGTAAACGGGACAAAAGCCCCGTAATGGAGTTTGGAGGTTAGCCTGAAATGAGTTTTTTAGCAACCAGAGATTTATTTTTTAACCAAATGCAAGTTTTCCAACCGCCAAAGCGACAAAAATACCGATAATATCCGCCAAAACTCCGGCGGCTAAAGCGTGGCGGAACTTCGTTACACCGACAGAGCCGAAATAAAGCGCAAGAACATAAAAAGTTGTTTCCGAACTTCCGGTCATAACGGCGGCAAGTTTGGTAACATAAGCATCTCCGCCGTTTGTTGCGGCTATTTCTCCTAATATCCCCAATGCTCCGCTGCCGGACAAAGAACGCACTATCGCCAAAGGTATTAAATCTGCCGGCATACCTATAAAGCTCAGAAGCGGAGCTAAATATTCGGCGGCAAGTTCTATCGCACCGGAGGCTCGGAACATACCGACCGCAACCAACATGGCAATTAAATATGGGATTATGCGCACGCCTATACCGAAACCTTGCTTGGAGCCACGGATAAATGCTTCATAAACCGGAACCTTTTTAAATGCTCCGTATAAAGTGATGACCAACAAAAGAGCCGGTATTGCCGAAACCGAAATAACCGCTAAGACTTCTTTAAGCATCAGAGTTTTCCTCCTTTGCTTTTAAGCTTTTTGCCGGTTCGGGGAAAAGCTTTTCCAAAATCTTCACAATTATAACCGCAATTACCAAAACAATAGACGTCGTTACAATACACGGAGCAACGATTTCTGCCGGATTGCTTGAATCGGAAGCCGCAAGAACCGCCATAACCGATGCCGGAATGAACTGAATACCCGCCGTATTGATGGCAAGGAATGTACACATGGAGTCGCTTGCCATGCTTTTATCCGGATTGGGATTAAGCTTTTGCAATTCCTTCATAGCTTTTAAGCCAAACGGAGTTGCAGCGTTGTTAAGCCCTAAAGCATTGGCGGAAACATTCATGGTAATGTCAACAGCGGCTTTGCCGTCCGGTGGAATATCCGGAAATAAACGCTTGATTATCGGCTTGATAAGCTTGGCGAACAAAGAAACCAAGCCGGCTTCTTCGGCAATTCGCATCACGCCTAGCCATAAAGCCATAACGCCGATTAACGCCAAAGAAATCTTTACCGCGAGTCCGGCGTATTCTATGGCGGCGTCTCCGACCTCTTGCAGGCGGCCGGTAAAAAAGCCGATAACAACAGAGCTGACGATAAAGAAAAGCCAGATATAATTTATCATAAAGTATACAAATCCATACTAAAAACTATCTTGTCTGCTATAGTTATAAATTATTAAAATCCTATTGGAAATTGATTTTTGCATTACACGGTAAGGAGCAAGCAATGACAGAAGCTATTAAATTACAAATGCCCCGTTTTGCTTCGGGTAAAACGGTTTTAGAGGCATTGGAAAGCCGCAAAAGCTCTCGGGAATACTCCGCAGAGCCTTTATCAGAACAGGAACTTTCCGAACTTTTATGGGCGGCAGGAGGAATAAATCGGGCGGACGGGCATCGGACTGCGCCTTCCGCCATGAACGCACAAAATATTGATATTTATGTATTTTTGACAGAAGGCGTATATAAATATCTGCCCAAAGAGCATACCTTAACCCTGATTGCCGAAGGTAATCGCCAGAAAGATGCCGGCTTACAGGATTATGTTGAAACGGCTCCGGTTAATTTAATTTTTGTTGCCAGGCCTATGGTGATAGAAGGCAGAGATATTACGCCGGAACAGCAAACTTCTTGGGCTCATTTGACCGTAGGTTATCTGTCCGAAAACGTTTATCTTTATTGTGCTTCGGCGGGATTGGCTACCGTAGCAAGAGCCTTCATCGACAAAGCCGGACTACAAAAGCTGTTAAATCTTGGCGATGATGAAGAGGCTATACTCGGTCAATGCGTCGGCCATTTTGCGGATAAATAAAGCGGAAATTACTCCACTTTGTGAAAGATTAAGCTGCCATCGTTCGGCGTTTTTAAAATCAAGTCTTTGTCTTCGATTTTAAAAGCGTTGACTTTGGCTAAGTCCCCTAAATATTCCCGTTCCGCTTTCATAAGATTTTCCGGACCTGCCATCATGGTCGTTCCAACCGGCGAAAAAGAAATATTGCTTCCGTCCTGTTCATAACTGCCAAAATAGCGGTTTACTCCGGATGTACCGTAAAAACGCTTTTCTTTGGTGTCAAAGGCTATGGTTATTTCTGCGCTTTTATCCACTCCGGAAATGTATTTATATTCGCCTTCCGGTAAAACAACATCGGAAGCTCGGTTACAAGCGACTGCAAATATTATCAGGCTAAAAGCTAAAATAAGTTTTTTCATCAGGACTTTCCTTCTTCTATCGGTCGGCAAACAAAACAATTCTTTGGGGCTCCGCATACCGGACAGCACCAATCTTCTGCCAAATCTTCAAAAGCGGTTTCTTCGGCATAGACATGAAAACATACTTTACATATCCAGTTTTTGCCTTCTGAAGAAACGCTAAGCGTATAATCTGCCGACATTTTATACCCCTTTGATAACTGCTTTTTATAATCACTTGAAAGACGGCGGCGAACAACCCGTTCATTTGGCTATTCAAGTGCGGAATACAACCATTGTCCACGGTTTGACTTTGTAGTTTTTAAGACGAGGACCGCCAAAGTTTCCGTCTTTGGTTACCGAAGTATCAAAGACTAATTCCCAACCACGCCCTTGCGGAGGAAGCGGCAGAGTCCAAGAAATATCTCCGTCATATGCATTCATAATGATAAACAAAGATTCTTCTTTGCCTTGAAGGACAAAAGATAACGAGCGGGAATAAGAAACTTTCCAGTCCAGTTCGGTCATAGGCTTTCCGGACGGCGTAATAAAGACATACTCGGCATCGGCAAAAATATTATGCTTTTTCCGAAAATCCAACAAAGCCGCCGTAAAGTGCCAGAACGCATCTTTGCCTAAGCCTTTGGTCGGCCAATGCACCCACGCCGTTTCATTATCCTGACAATAAGCATTGTTGTTGCCGTTTTGGGTGCGGGAGAGTTCGTCTCCAGCCAAAAGCATCGGCGTGCCGGCAGATAAAAGCAAAGAAGCCATAAAGTTACGCTTTCTTTGTTCCCGAAGAGCAAGGATTTTTTTGTTTGTTGTTTCACCTTCAACGCCGGTATTCCAACTGAGATTATTATCACAGCCATCGCGGTTTTCTTCGCCGTTGGCAAGATTGCGCTTACGTTCGTAACTGACCAAGTCATGCAACGTAAAGCCGTCATGAGCGGTGATAAAATTAATTGGCGAATAACGAGGCCGAGTCTTAAAAATATCGGCAGAGCCGGATATTCTTTTGGCGACTTCGGGGACTACGCCCTTTTCTCCTTTCCAAAAACGTCGTAAAGCATCACGGTATTTATCGTTCCATTCAGCCCACGGTTCCGGAAAAAAGCCAAGACGGTAACCGTTCGGCCCTAAGTCCCATGGTTCGGCAATCAGTTTAAGATTTTGCAAAACCTTATCTTGTAAAATTGCTTTTAACAGTGCCGGACAATCTTCAACTTCCCGCCAAGCTCGGCACAAAGTAACGGACAAATCAAAACGATAGCCGTCAATATGCATCTGCTCTGCCCAATAACGAAGTGCGTCCATAACCAACTGGAAACCACGGGGATTATAAACATTAAAAGTCGCTCCGCAGCCGGTATCATCAAGGTAATACATCTTATCTTCCGGAACCGGCTTATAATACTCTTCATTATCAAGGCCTTTAAAAGCCAAAGTCGGGCCATAGGCGTTGCCTTCCGTCGTGTGGTTGAACACTACGTCCAAGATAACCTCAATCCCTTCTTGATGAAGGGCTTTCACCATGGTTTTAAATTCGTTGATATCGCCGGAAACCAGATAATCATTATGAGGCGCAAAGAAACATAAGCTGTCATAACCCCAAAAATTGCTTACCCCTTTATCTATCTGCGGCAAGTTGGTGAAAAAGTTTTGGCAGGGCATAAGCTCCAGAGTCGTAATACCCAAGCTTTTAAAATATTTTATCATGGAAGCATCAGAAAGAGCCAAGAACTTCCCCCGATACGCCGGAGAGATTTCCGGATTGATTGCGGTTAAGCCTTTGACACTGGCTTCATAAATTACGGTTTCATTCCACGGTATTTGCGGGCGAGAGTCTTCGCCCCAGTCAAAATAATCATCAACAACGACGGATTTCGGAACTTTCGGCGCACTGTCCGTTGTACTGAAAGAATAAAGGTTTATCGGCTGTTCCGGATTATAGGCATACATATCTTTATGCCAACGGCAATCACCAAAAACGGACTTTGCATACGGGTCAAGCAAAAGCTTGTTAGGGTTAAACTTTTTGCCGCTCCACGGAGCATATTCTCCGTACGCCCGATAGCCGTAAAGCTGACCAAGCTTTAGCCCTTTGACATAAATATGCCAGATACCTGCCGTGTCTTTTTGTAACGGGATACGGCAGATTTCCTTTTTCCCAAGGTCGTCAAAAAGGCATAACTCTACCTTTGTGGCATGCGCAGAATAAACCGAAAAGTTTACGCCGGTACCGTCCCAATCAGACCCTAACGGATACGAGGTTCCGGCTTCGGTTTTAAAAGATGTGCGCATACCACCCAGTCTCCCTTACTTTCTTTTCGGAGCCAAAATAATCGTTGCCAAAGGCGGAATATTGACTTTCAACGAAGACTTTTTGAAGTCCCATGGTTTTCCAAGTCCTTTAAGATTCTGGTTTTCCCATTGACCACTGCCGCCATAGATTTCTTTGTCCGAATTAAAAATCTCTTCATACTGGCAGTCTTCCGGTACGCCAAGCAAATACTTTTCCCGAACAACCGGCGTGAAATTGCTGATGACAATTACAAAATCCTTCGGAGACTTTCCATAACGGATAAAGGAAAATACCGAGGCGTCTCTGTCATTCATGTTTATCCATTCAAAACCTTTGGTTTCAAAGTCAACCTGATACAAAGCCGGAGTCTTTTTATACAAAGCGTTTAAGTCTTTTATCATGGTTTGGACGCCTTTGTGGTACTTATCCTTCAAAAGGTGCCAGCTGAGGCTTTCGGCAAAAGCCCACTCTCTATCCTGTGCAAACTCTCCGCCCATGAATAAAAGCTTTTTGCCGGGGTGGCCGTACATAAAGCCGTAATAAGCCCTTAAATTAGCAAACTTCTGCCATTTGTCGCCCGGCATTTTGCCTATCATAGAGCCTTTCATATGCACGACTTCGTCATGCGAAAGCGGCAGAACAAAGTTCTCGTTAAACGCATAAATAAGGCCGAATGTCATTTTGTCATGTTCATAACGACGATAAATCGGGTCTTTGGACATATATTCCAAAGTGTCATGCATCCAACCCATATTCCATTTATAACCAAAGCCTAAACCGCCAAGATAAGAAGGACGGGAAACCATAGGCCATGCGGTTGATTCTTCGGCAATGGTCGTAAAGCCTTTATCTTCTCCAAAGGCGAGTTCATTAACTCTGCGCAGGAAGGATATGGCTTCAATATTTTCTCTGCCGCCGTATTGGTTTGGTATCCATTCGCCGTCTTCACGGTCATAATCCAGATAAAGCATGGACGCAACGGCATCAACTCGTAAGCCGTCAATGTGGTATTCCTTTAGCCAGAACAAGGCATTTGAAACCAAGAAGTTATTAACTTCGTTACGGCCGAAATTGTAAATCTTGGTCCCCCATTCTTTGTGTTCGCCACGGCGAGGGTCTTCGTGTTCATACAAAGCAGTGCCGTCGAAGTTGGCTAATCCGTGCGAGTCTTTGGGGAAATGACCCGGAACCCAGTCGACAATTACGCCGATATCTTCCTTATGAAAAGCATCAACCAAATATTTGAAATCGTCCGGAGTTCCAAAGCGGCTGGTCGGCGCATACATACCAATAACCTGATAGCCCCATGAACCGTCAAACGGGTGTTCGGCAACCGGCAAAAACTCTACGTGCGTATAGCCCATTTCCTTTACATACGGTACTAATTCGTCCGCAAGTTCACGATAGGTGAGCATACGGAAGTCTTCTTCTGGTTTACGACGCCAAGAACCAAGATGAACTTCATAAATAGCAACCGGAGCCTCCAGCTTGTTCTTATTCCGGCGGGCATCAATATAAGCATTATCCTGCCACTGATACTTATGAATATCATAAACTATTGAAGCAGTTGCCGGACGGACTTCGGCAAAGAAGCCTATCGGGTCGGCTTTTAACGGTAAAAGAGAACCGTCTTTATCCAAAAGCTCGTACTTATATACTTCGCCTTCTTTGAGGTCAGGAATAAAAAGTTCCCATATACCGCTGCTGCCCCGAGGACGCATTAAATGACGGCGGCCGTCCCAAGTGTTGAAATTGCCGACAACGCTGACCCTTTTGGCATTCGGAGCCCAAACGGCAAAACAGACGCCTTTGGTACCTTGATGCTCAATTAAATGCGCACCAAGCTTGTCATACATATTCAGATGAGAGCCTTCGGAAAGGTAATATATATCCTGATCGCCAAGAACCGGCATAAACTGGTACGCATCATCGGTAATATAGCTTTCATAAAGCATATCAATAACAAACCGATAGCGGAAGAATACAGCTTCTGGTCCAAACTCTGCTTGGAAAATCCCGCCAGGGTGGACTTTTTCCATTTGGACAACATGCTCGCCCTTTTCATTGATGACATGAACGTTTTTCGCCTGCGGCTGAAGTGTACGAATAAATAAAGTACCGTCTTGACCTCTGTGCATACCAAGAACGGAAAACGGATCACCATAGCCGGTGGTAACAAGCATATCGGCTATTTTAGCATCAAGATTATTGAGCATTATTACTTCCTTTTAAGAATCAAAATTGTTGTGCAGTTTGTATATATAACAAAAAAATATAATTTAAAAACTATTTCTTTCGTAGATATTAAGTAAAAAATGAGTCTTTTACAAACTTTTACTTATAATGAAGCAGAAAGAGAAGCCGCAAGAAAGGCATCTATATCTCCGTCCAAAACTCCTTTGGTATCGGAAGTTTCCGTTTCTGTCCGCAAGTCTTTGACCATTTGATACGGCTGTAAAACATAGGAACGTATCTGATGCCCCCAACCTATTTCTGATTTTGCATCTTCTTCGGCCTGATGTTTTTCTTCTCTTTTTCTTAATTCAAGTTCATATAATCTTGCTCGCAACATAGACCATGCTTCATCACGATTTTGAAATTGCGAACGCTGACTTTGGCTTTGGACGACTATCCCCGTTGGAATATGCGTAATCCGCACCGCACTGTCCGTCTTGTTAATATGCTGACCGCCGGCACCGGAAGCACGATAAGTATCTATCCGGCAATCCTTTTCATTGATTTCAACTTCTATGGTATCGTCAATAACCGGATACACCCATATGGACGCAAAGCTTGTATGTCTGCGGGCATTGGCGTCAAACGGAGAGATACGCACCAACCGATGAACGCCGCTTTCCGTCTTTAACCAACCGTAAGCATTAAAGCCGGAAATCTTTATGGTGGCAGATTTAAGACCGGCTTCGTCGCCTTCGCTTTCTTCTAAATACTCTACTTTGTAATCATGCTTTTCCGCCCAGCGCATATACATACGCAAAAGCATTTCCGCCCAGTCTTGGGCTTCGGTACCGCCGGCACCCGCATGGACTTCCAAAAAGCAGTCGTTATGGTCGGCTTCGCCGGATAACAATGCATTTAATTCCTGTTGCTTAACTTCCCCAAGAAGACTTTGCAAAGATGCTTCCGCATCGGCAATGATAGCGGTATCGTTTTCTTCCTCGCCAAGAGAAATAAGCTCGATTGCATCGCTTAAACTACTTTCAATGTTTTGATAATTCTTAACGGCAGTTTCCAGATGATTACGTTCGGACATAAGCTTTTGCGCTTTATCCGGATTATCCCATAATGACGAGTCTGCGGTTAAGGCGTTTAATTCTTCTAAACGGCGGAGGGAATTATCCCAGTCAAAGATGCCTCCTCAGCAGTACCAAAGACTGCTTTATTTCTCCGATTACGGATTCGGTTTCTGCTCTCATACTATATTCCTTTTTGCTTAATAAAAACCGCCAACATCCGGCATTACTTTATCTATTTCTTCACCGATGGGAGCGGCTTCTTCACCGATAACCTGTCCTTGGTCGCTGATATTGCTTTCGGTTTTAAATGCTTCCAAAATAACATCTTTATCACCGGCTTTGGCAGGACGGCCGGTTTTATGGCTTACCCGAACCAAGCGAATACCTTCTGGAACACGGAACGGAACTGCCGAAACTTCCTTTAAGGCTTTGGTCATGAAGGACTTAAATATCGGCGAAGCAACAACGCCGCCGGTGCCTTTCTTGCCCAAAGAACGAGGCTCGTCATAACCAACGAAAACGCCGACGACTAAATCCGAAGAAAAGCCTATGAACCAAGCGTCCTGATAATCATCACTGGTTCCGGTTTTACCAGCTAAAGGTTTGCCGGGGATACGAACGGAAGAAGCTGTTCCTCGGTCAATAACGCCCGTAAGCATATTAACAATTTGATAGGCACTGCGAGGATCAACGACTTGTTCACGATTATCGGGGATAACAGGGACTTCTTGACCTTCCCATTCGACGTTTTGACATTCCGGACATTCACGATTGTCATGGCGATAGATGGTTGCTCCGGTTCTGTCCTGAATACGGTCAACCAACGTAGGCGTAATTCTTTTGCCGCCATTAACCAACATAGCATAGCCCGTTGTCAGGCGAGATAGAGTAGTTTCTCCCGCTCCCAATGACATGGAAAGTAACGGGCGCATATGGTCAACAATACCAAACTTTTTGGCGTATGCGACGACTTTAGGCATACCGATTGCCTGAGCAAGGCGAACCGTCATCAAGTTACGAGACTTTTCCAAACCTATGCGCAAGGTCGTTGGGCCATAGAAAGTCTTGATATAGTTGCTTGGCTTCCATTTCGGCATATCCGGCCCTTGGTCCATAACAAACGGAGCGTCTAAAATCAAAGTTGACGGCGTATATCCTTCGTCCAAAGCGGCTAAATACACAAACGGCTTGAACGAAGAACCCGGTTGACGGCGAGCTTGGACGGCTCGGTTAAACTGGCTTTTCTTGAACGATAATCCTCCGACAAGAGCCAGAACCCTTCCCGTATGAGGATCAAGCGCAATTAAAGCTCCCTCCACTTCCGGTATCTGGCGCAAGGAATAATAATCTCCGTTTTTGGACTTTACATATTCAACCCAAACAACATCACCGACATTTAAAACCTGAGCAGGAGAAGTAATTTCATCGCCCAAAGTACCGTCCGGATTCTTGGTGCGAGCCCAAGTTAAGCCTTTAAGCGGTAAATCCGCCGAGGAAGCATCAGAAAAAGCGATTGCGGCGTTTTCTTCATTTAATGCCATAACTACGGCCTTTCGCCAACCATGGGGAATATAGTCCGGAGAAGGAATATTTTGTAAATCTTCAAGCCATTTGTCGCCAAGAGGAATGGTGGCAAAAGCACCTCTGTAGCCTTGGCGGCGGTCATAATTTAAAAGTCCGCTTTCCAAAGCGGAAACCGCATATTTCTGCAATACAGGGTCTAAAGATGTGCGAACGTCCAAGCCGCCTTGATATAAAGAATCATCGCCGTACTTAGCCGCAATTTCCCTGCGTACTTCTTCGGCAAAATAATCAGCATCGGCGACTTTGTTTTTATCTCTAGGCGCAATGATGATATCTTCCGCCGAGGCAAGCTCTTGTTCTTCTTTCGTTATATAGCCGTCTTCCTGCATACGGGAGAGAACCCAGTTACGACGCTCTATGGCTGCCGCCTTTTTCTTTTTCGGGTCATAGTTGTTCGGAGCCTTTGGCAACGCCGCCAAGAATGCTTTCTCACTTAACGAAAGCTCCTCCAAAGATTTATTGAAATAGTTTAAAGCCGCCGCCGCAACGCCGTAAGAACTGTTGCCAAGATAAATCTCGTTTAAATACAGTTCCATAATGTGGTCTTTAGAAAACGTCTTTTCTATTTTAAAGGCTAAGATTGCTTCTCTGATTTTGCGGGTCAAGGAAACTTCGTTAGTTAACAGGAAGTTCTTAGCCACTTGCTGGGTTATGGTGGAAGCGCCAACCATACGCCTGCCGGAACCGATGTTGCGAATGTTGGTTATAACGGCACGCACCAAACCTTTGTAATCCAAGCCTCCGTGCGAATAGAAAGTTTTATCTTCCGCCGCGATAAAAGCCTCTATCAACTGTTTAGGAATAGAAGAAACCGGAACAAAAACTCTTTTTTCCGCCGCATATTCCGCCAGTAATGCTCCATCACCGGCATAAAGTCTGGTCGTTATGGGAGGCTGATAATCCGCAAGCTGTAAATATTCCGGCAAGTCTCTTTCATAATGCCAGATAACATAAATTATTCCGGCGGTAGCAACCAATGCACTAAAGAATAAAAAACTTAAAATCGCAGCAAAAAATCTTGTCATATCTGATAAAAACCTATTTCGTCTGCGGATATAAATCCGGAACCGGCTTAATGTTCTTTTCCTCTGCCTTGTGAGTATTTAAGGCAATCTTTAAAGCTTTGAGCAATTCCTCTCCGTCATATTTCCTTTGCCGGCTAGCATAAAGGGAAGTTTCCAGTTCTTCCAGTTCTTTTTGCAATTTAGTGCTTTTTAAGCGTTTTCCTATGACCGTAACGTTAAACGGAGGGTCTTCCGGCCAGTAGTTTTTGCTCCACGCAAGTAAAGCATCGCGAAGTTTTTTGGGATTTGAAGCAGAGGCGGCCTTTTCAATATCGGCAAAGCGCCCGGCAAGGACTTGGTCTTCTTTTCCTTGGGCAGATGCGGCAAGTTTCCGGCGGGAATAAAGCCAAAAAGCCAGTACCGAAAGCAAACCGATTAAGCCAAACACAGCCAAGAATATTGCGATATAAATGTTTTTGCCGATTGGCTTATCCTCTTCTTTGGGAAGCTCCGGTTTAGAGATATCTTCACTGTTTACCGTATAAGAAGGTACTTGCGCTTTCGGCTCGGCTCCTTTTTGGGTGGTTCCTTTGACAAAGAACTTTGCTTCCGGCAAAACCGCTGTTTCCATGCGTTTAGTCTTAACATTCCACCAAGGTATGCGGATTTCCGGCAAAATCAATTCTCCGGCAGCGGTGGGTATCAAAACAACAGAGCTTTCACTGACACCCATAATTCCTTTTTCGCCGCCGATATTGCTGACTTTGGTTTTACCGGGGTACACTTTCAAATAATCGTCTTCCGGAAGACTTATATCCGGAATCTGCGCTCCGGTTAAACCGTCGGCTGTAATCTTAATCGTGCGGGTAACGGCTTCGTTTTCCTTGAATACCGGTTCGGCGGGCTGCCAAGATTGAGTTATGTTTACATTATAAGCCGGAAGCCACCACTTTCCGGTAGCGGCAGAAGGCTTGGGTTGGACATTTACCGTTATCGGGTCGGAACGTATCAAAACTCTTTTAACCGCTCCGAACGGAGAGGTGAAATTAGCCGAACCGACAAAACCGGATTGCTTGAAAATCATTTCAATCGGATTACCGGCATTGGTGTCAATGATTTCGCCTTCAAACTCCAAGGGGGGAATAACAATTTCTCCACTTTTTTGGGGGAAAATCGCAAAACGGCGCTCTAAAACTTTGAAAAAACGACCGGCAAGAGTACTTTCAAAGTTAATATCCTCGCCGATTTTTTCCACTATGGCATCATTTATCTGCGGCGGAATGATAACGCCTCTAGATACAGGCTGGGAAGAATATAAACGAGAAATATATAATATCTGACCTTGAACATACGGCTTGGGATTGTCTATCGCCACTTTTAAAAACACATCGGCAGAAGCTTCGCTTGCAGTTTGCTCTACCTTCGGAGTTGGCTGCTTTGATAAATACGCACCGGAAGACGCCGGCTTCACCTGAATGTTTATAGGCCGAGTCTTTTCTTTGCCAACGGTGATAGCCGGAATAACTAAATTGCCTATATTTTTAGGTATAAGCTGGATTTTCCATTCGGTCGCAGAATTAAAACTGCCATTCACAAAAGTATTGCGAACGCCCTTTTGCGTGCCGGAAACAACAAAATCCCTATCCAATGCACTTAGGTTCGGGTTGACGGTCAAAGAGGCTTCCGTACTTTTTATGGTTAAAGTAAACGTACTTCCTTCGGTAACGCTTATGGTGTTGACGGAGGCCGTAACTTCCGCCTGCGAAACTCCGGAAAACGCAAATATGCCCAGAAATACGGATAACACATAAAAAATTGCGGGTTTAAAAAATGCCATTTATTTATCCCCTCTTTTTTCCTGATATATTCTTTTTAAACGAGCTTTTAACAGTCCGCCTTTATCTTCTTGAACACGGTTAAGCATTTGGATATCCGATTGTTCTTCTTCGGACATTTCCGAAGGCTGGGGCTGATTTTGCTCTTCTTCCTTTGGCTCGGCAGCGGCTTTTTCTTCCTGTTGGCGTTCATATTCTGCCTTTAGTTTTTCAAGCTCCTCTTTGCTCAGCTCTTCTTTTGGCTTTTCATCTTGCATTCCGGAGTCTTCTTTTTGCGTATCCTTTTCTTTATCGTCAAAAGAGCCGTCTTTCTGCGGGTCATTGGAGCCAGAGCTTTGCCGTTCTTCTTCATGGCGGTTGTCTTCGTTGCTATCATCGTTCTTATCGTCAGGATTTTTCTGCTGTTTTGGTTGCTCTTGCTGTAATTTATTTTGTTGGTGTTGTTTTTGCCGTTCCTGTTCCCGCTTTAAATATTCCAGATTATAATTGGCGTCTTCATGTTCGGGAGCAATCTTTAAAGCGGCTTCATAGGCGGATATCGCTCCGTCTATATCGCCACTGTAAGCCTTAGCATTGCCCAAATTATAAAGCGAAGTTACGTCGGAAAGTCCGGAAAGAGAAGATACGGCAGCAGGATATTCCCCTGCTTTATATTGAGCATAACCTTTCCATGAAGGGTCGGAGAACTTTTTTCCGGCTTCTTTATATTCCCCTTTTTCTATTGCTTTCATTGCCTGTTGGGAGGGGTTTAGCCACAAATCTTCCCATACTCCGGCAGAAGAGACGGAAGGATTCATAATAAATAAAGCTATAACCGCAATAAAACCACGGCGGAAGGCGAATAAAAATAAAAGTATTACCGGAATAATTAAATAAACGCCCATATCTTTCCATTCATCAACATCAACATTTTTAAGCTGAATATTTTTATTTAAGCTTAAAGGAGAAAGTAATACTTGATATAAGTCGCTGTCATCTGTGCTTACTTTGGCAAAGCCTCCGTTACCGGCGGAAGCAAGCTTGGCAAGTTCGGGAAGTCCGGTTTTGAATAAAATTGTTCGCCCTTGAGCATCGGTATAAAAGTTCCCTTCCGGACTGGGAGCCGGTGCGCCGCCTTCCGTTCCAACCGCCAAAACGGAAACTATATGCCCTTTATCGGCGGCTTTGCGAACTTCGGGAAGCGCATTTACGGCAGATGATGCTCCGGCTCCGCTAAGAACGATTATTCTGCCTTTGCCGGCTTTGGCGCTTTCCAAAAGATTTACCGCTTCGCTGATACCTTTTTCAATAATACTGGCGCCGTTACCCGGCATAACCGATAAATCCAAAGTGGGAATTATATTCTCTATGACCGATAAATCCTCGCTTAACGGCGAAACCATATAGCCTTCGTTATCAAAAAGGACTAAAGCCGCCCTATCGCCTTTGATTTTTTTCAGTAAATCATAAAGCTTATACTTTGCACGGTCTAAACGGGAGGGATTAACGTCTCCCGCCCCCATATCAACACCCATATCCAGAACAAAAACCGTATTGTCGCCGCCGGTAGCTCCTTGGGAGGGCATACGTTCCCACGTTGGGCCGGATAACGCCAAAATGCTTAGAATATAAGCCGCAACCAAAGCGGCAATTGATAACTTTGCCGTTCGGGCTTTTTGGTGAGTAAGAAGGACGTCCAACAAATGACTGTCGCAGATGTTTTTCCATGCACTGCCGGAATTGCCGTATAAACGCAAAATATTCGGTATCAGGAAAAGCCCGATTAACGCAATCAACCATAACGGCCGCAAAAAATGAAAGTTTTCAATAAAACTCATGACTTTCTTGCCTCCGCCAATGCAAATAAAACTGCCAACATACTTAAAAGCAACGCTGCTCCCAACGGGAAGAAAAATAATTCCCGCACCGGACGAATATAAAAGCTGCCGATTTCCGAAGGCTCCAGTTCATCAATTTTCTGATATATTCTCTGAAGTTCCGAAGTGTTATAAGCTCGGAAATATTCTCCGCCGGTAGAGGTGGCTATTTTTTGCAGATTTTCCTCATCCAACTCTTTGGAAGGATTGGTTTTTTGCGTACCAAACGGAGTTCGGATACTTTTGATATAGGCGCCGACACCAATCGTATAAATCTTCACTTTCATTTTACGGGCAAGGTTAATCGCTTGCTCTACATTCAAATTGCCGGAGTTAGAAGTTCCGTCCGAAAGCAGAATAATTACCTTGCTGTCCGAGGGGATTTCCTGCATCGACTTTAATGAAAGTCCCAAAGCATCACCAATTGAAGTAAGCTGTCCCGCAAAGCCAATTTCCAATTCATCAAGCATTTTGCGTGCTGTATCCGTATCGGCAGTCAACGGAACGTACAGATAGCTGTTAGTGCCAAAGGCAACCAAGCCTATTCTGTCACCTTCTCTGCCGGCAATAAAACTGTCGGCAACCGCTTTGACAACGCTTAATCTATCCAGATATTTACCGTTTAACTCGAAATCGTCCATGCTCATACTACCGGAAATGTCTATTGCCATAATTAAATTGCGGGCATTTTCCGTGGCGGGAACTACATCGCCGACCCATTGCGGACGAGCCGCTGCACAAACCAATAAAATCCAAAGTATGGAAAGGAAAACCAACCGGCCTTTGCCCGAAGAACTTAAAACCGAACCTTTGCGGGATTTCAAGCCGGCAATATCCCGAAAAAACGGGATTTTAAGCGCTTCGCCGCCTTCTTTCGCCGGAGAGCCGGCAAACTTCCTTACCAACCACGGCAACGGCAATAACAAAAACAATAAAGGCCATGCAAAACCAGTCATATTGATACTTTCGTACTTTCTGCCAAATAAACTGTTTGTTTCATACCATAAAAACAAGAAAGGTAAAATACTCTAAAAAGATATAAACAAACTGCTAAGAATAAAAAAGCGGGGAATCTCCCCGCCTTTTTTAACTCGCCTTTAAAATGTCGGCTATTTTTTGTAAAGCATCGTTGGCTTTATCCGCATTCGGACTTCCGGCTTGCGCCATATCAGGACGACCGCCTCCGCCATTACCGCCGGAAACTGCCGCCGCAGCTTTGACCAAATCAACGGCATTGACTTTGCCCGTCAAATCGTTGGTTACACCGACAACAATAGAAAGCTTTCCGCCAAGAGTGGTTAACAAAGCAACCACACCGGAACCAATCTGCTTTTTAAGCGCATCAACGGCAGGCTTTAAATCAGAGGGAGGAATATCGTTCATGATTTTGCTGATAAAGTTAAAGTCTCCGGCTTTGGAAACCTCACTCTTTCCGGCTCCGGAACCTCCGGCAGCCAATTTTAAACGCATATCCGCAAGTTCTTTTTCCAAGTGCTTTCTTTCGTCTTGTAATAAAGCAATGCGAGAAACAATATCCGAAACCGGAGATTTTAAGATTTCCGCCGCCTCGACAACTATTTCGTTCTGGGCTCTGGCATAGCGAATTGCCGCCATACCGGATACAGCCTCAATACGGCGAATACCCGCAGCAACTGCGCTTTCCGAGACAATACGGAAACTGCCGATGTCTCCGGTACGGTTGACATGAGTTCCGCCGCATAATTCTATCGACACTTTTTCGGCGCCTTCACCCATGGTCAAAACACGGACTTCTTCACCGTATTTTTCTCCGAATAACGCCATAGCCCCTTCCTGCATAGCTTCATCAGGAGTCATAAGGCGGGTGCTGACCGGAAGGTTTTTCAAGATATTACGGTTTACTTCATCTTCAACCATTTTAAGTTCTTCCGCCGTCATCTGGCGAGAATGACTGAAGTCAAAACGAAGATGCTCCGGAGTTACCAACGAACCTTTCTGGGCGACATGAGTACCCAACACCTTACGCAAAGCGGCGTGCAAAAGGTGAGTTACCGAATGGTGAGCCTTGATATTTGCCCGCTTGTCCGTATCTACGGTCAAATTAACGGCATCGCCGACTTTGATTTCTCCGCTTTCAATTTTACCGACATGGACGAATAAATCTCCGGTCTTTTTCCAAGTATCGAAAATCCGGATACGAACTCCCGCATTATCAATGTAGCCCGTATCTCCGCACTGACCGCCGGATTCTCCGTAAAAAGGCGTCTGGTTAACAATAATCATAACGTCTTCACCGACGGCGGCATTACTTACTTCCTTGCCGTCTTTGACCAAAGCCATAACCTGACCTTCCGAGGCTTCGGTCGTATAGCCGAAGAACTCTGTCTTGCCAAGCTTTTCCCGCAAAGAGAACCAAACGGCATCGGTAGCGGCTTCGCCCGAACCTGCCCAAGATTTTTTCGCTTCGGCACGCTGTTTAGCCATGGCGGCTTCAAAGCCTTTGACATCAACGCCAAGCTTGCGGCTGCGCAAAGCGTCCTGCGTCAAATCCAAGGGGAAACCATAAGTATCGTAAAGCTTAAATGCTATATCTCCCGCAAGGCTGTCGCCTTCTTTGAGGTCAAGAGTTTCACTGTCTAAAAGCTTTAAGCCTCGGTCTAAGGTCTGTTTAAAGCGGGTTTCTTCCAACTTCAAAGTTTCAACAATCAAAGCTTCGGCACGGGTAAGTTCCGGATAAATGTCCGCCATAAGATGCTTTAACGCCGGAACTAACTTCCACATCAAAGGATCTTTACAACCCATTAAATGGGCGTGCCGCATCGCTCTGCGCATAATCCGGCGCAAAACATAGCCACGGCCTTCATTCGCCGGTAAAACGCCATCGGCAATAAGGAAGCAAGAAGAACGAAGGTGATCAGCAATTACCCGCAAAGAAACTCTGTGCTTGCCGTAAATATCGGCAATTCCGGCTTCTTCCGCCGCCGCTTCTATCAAGCTTTTAATGCCGTCGGTTTCATAGTTATCAAACGTTCCCTGCATGACGGCAGCCAAACGTTCCAATCCCGAACCGGTATCAATCGAAGGGCGTGGAAGGTTAATTCTTTCCCCGTTTTCAAGCTGTTCATACTGCATAAACACCAAGTTCCAAATCTCTACGAACCGGTCGCCGTCTTGTTCCGGAGTTCCGGGCGCTCCGCCGGGAATGTTCTCCCCATGGTCGTAAAATATTTCCGAACAAGGACCGCAAGGACCGGTGTCTCCCATAGCCCAGAAGTTATCGGAAGTCGGAATGCGGATAATTTTATCATCGGGAAAACCGGCAATCTTTTTCCATAAGTTCCATGCTTCATCATCTTCGGAATAAACCGTAACGCAAAGTCTATCCTTGGGGAGTTCAAACTCTTTGGAAATCAAGTTCCAAGCGTTCGTTATCGCCTGTTCCTTAAAATAATCGCCAAAAGAAAAATTGCCCATCATTTCAAAGAATGTATGGTGGCGAGCTGTATAACCGACATTATCCAAGTCATTATGCTTTCCGCCGGCACGCACACACTTCTGTGCCGTGGTGGCTCTGACATACGGGCGTTTTTCCTGTCCGGTGAAAACATTTTTAAACTGCACCATTCCGGCGTTAGTAAACATCAAAGTCGGGTCATTTCTGGGAACCAGAGGGCTTGACGAGACAACTTCATGCCCATTTTTCTGAAAGAAATCCAGAAAAGCTTTGCGAATATCATTTGTAGTTATCATTTTTTCCTCTAATTTTAACTGATTTTTCTTTGTTGTATCCCTCTTAAAGAGGTTTGTCCAGAGCTACGTTTATTGAACTTTGTCGGCAGGAAGGAAAATATTCAAAGAGGCAGAAGTCTCTTTTGGCTCAAATGCCATATAGCCGCCGTGAACCGAAACCAAAGATTTTACCAAAGCTTCGCCTGCGCCAAGGTAAGACGGGAAAATATCCGCAAAGTTTTCTTCCCCGAAAGCTTCGATAATAAAGCTAAACCTCAGCCACTCTTTTTCTTTGTCGGCAACATCTTCTGCACTTTTAATCTTATTAAGAAGTATGGTTAAGTTTTTCCCTTTGCCGCTTTGATTTAAAGAGCAGGCAAAGACATAGCGCAAAACTTGTTTAATTCTGGCTTTGTCCGCAATAATCCAACTGACTTCCGGAGCGCAATCTATATCAACCGCAACGTTACGACGCAAAGCCCTGTCGGCAAGCTCGTCGCCTATATCATCAAGCAAGGCTTTGATTTCTACGGCATCAAGGTTAAGCGAATTACTGCCGCCTTCCGCCAAGGCTAAATCCATTAAATCGGCAAAAAGTTCTTTGATATCCAACGATTTAAGCAAAACCGGACCCGCCACGGAAGATTTCCGGATTAGAGCGCAAAGCTCGGAAAGCGGAGTTTTTAGCTCCTCTGCCAAATCAGCAATAAAGCGACTGCGCAAAGCATTCATGCGGGTGGTTATCTGGCTTCTTTCCTTTAATATTCTTTCCGTCCGTGCCGAATTGGTAATATCAAAAAACGTAATCAAGACGCCCCCGTCAGCCAAACCGACACAGGAAGATTCCAAAATCTTCCCGTCAAGCCTGGCAATCCTAATCTGGGTTTCGGAAGATTCACTAAACAACTGCATCATGCGGTTTTTAATGCTCTGCCATTCTTCGTCATTGGCGGTAAAATAAGGCTTATGCTTTTCCACCAATTCTTCCAAAAGCGGGTTGGAGTTTAAGAAATCAGCCGACAAATCCCACAAATCCGCATAGGCGGCGTTGGAAAGCTTTAATTTCCCGTTGGTATCAAACAAAGCGACCGCTTCGTGAATATTATCAATAGTGGTGCGCTGTACTTCTATCAACGTATTAAAAGAGCGTTCCATGGCTATACGGTCGGTAATGTCTTCATAGCTTATCAGCAAGCCGCCCAACGGGTGCGGAAGCATAAAACGGCGAAGGGTGCGACCTTGCGGCAAGTGCATAAGTCCTTCCTCCGGCTTTAAAAGATTTTTGAAAAGCTCTAATTCCTCTCGCTTAAAGGCGGGGAAATCCCTTACTTCCGGCAAAGCCCTCTTCTCTCTTAACGCTTCCAAAAAGGACGAATAGGTAGGAGCGGCGTCAAGCCAATCGGCATCTAAGCCCCAAAGCTTTAAAAACGGCGAATTATAAAAGGAAAGGCGGGTGTTTGAATTAAAAATAACAATGGCGGTGGTCAGGTTTTCCAAAACTCCGTTATGAGCGCCGATATAGCTTTTTAAACGGTTTTCCAATTCTTCTTCTTTGTCCAAAAACTGCGCCATGCCAATGGTGGCACGGTTTTCACCGCTTCCCTGTTTGGGCAGAGGCATTTCGGAAATGGCAGAAAAATGCCTGCCTCCGTTCATAACCAGATGTTCTTTTTCGGTCATTATTTTGCCCGCCGAGCGTGCGGCCGCAGCCAAAGCACGAGTCTTTCGCAAAGCATCGCCTTGGGCAAGTTCCAGTCCTTTTTCCTTAACCTCCGCCAAATCAGAAGCGCCAACTGCCTTGATATAAGCCTTATTACAAAAACTTAAAGCCAGATTGTCGTCTCTGACCCACAGAGGGAAAGGAAGAACGTCAACAACTTCTTTGATAAAATCATATTGATGTTCAAGTTCGCGGTTTTCTTCATACAAGGTTTCCATAGAGTCCGCATTTTCGGTAATGTCCCGCATCCATACCGTATCGGCAAGCACTATACCGCCAATGCTTTCGCTGCGGCAACCGACCGTAATAATCCGGCGGTCGGTATCCGCTATCCGCACTTCTTTGGCAAAAGGCTCGCCCTTTTCCTTTAAACGGGTAACCAGATTTTGAAAATCGTCTCTATCCTCTGCCGATATGCGCCCTAAAACCGCAACAAAATCAGATTCTACGCCTTTATAAAGTCCAAGCAAAACCGCCAAACGACGAGAGCAAACCTCTCTTTTCGGGGCGTCTCCGTACCCGTAAAACCAAGAAAAATAGCCGTCCGGAGCCATGGCTAAAACTTCATAAAAACGTTCCGTTTCCAAACGCGAAGAAAACTCCTCGGCAGTTTTGCTTTTCAGGCGGCGGAATAAAAGAATAATGGCAACGCTTAAGGCAATTAAAACCGAAAGCAAAAGTGCAAACGTGAAAAAAGGGACTGCAACTGCTCCATTACCTATGAAAACCGGAAATAAACCCATTTTACCGCCCTATTTCCCTATGTCTGGAAATGGTTTCATGCCCATTGCCGGCAAGCCATTTTGCCAATTCCTCGGCAACATATACGGAACGGTGGCGACCTCCGGTACAGCCGACGGCTATGGTCAAATAGCTTTTGCCCTCTTCGACATACCGAGGCAACAATATGGCAAGCAATTCTTCAATTTTTTCCATAAAAGCAGCATAATCAACATCTTGACGGATATATGAGCCGACAGCTTCGTCAAGACCGGTTAAAGGCCTAAGCTCCTCTGCATAATGGGGATTTTTTAAGCACCTTACGTCAAAAACAATATCCGCTTCCTGCGGTAAGCCGTTGCGATAGGCAAACGACATAACCGTAATGACCATTTCTCTGCTTTGATTGCGGGTGAAGATTTTCTCGACAATCCTTTTTAAATCTGCCGAATTAAGCTCGGACGTGTCTATCATGTTCGTGGCAAGTTCCTGCAAGCCGGACAAAGCTTTCCTTTCTTCGACAATGCCCGTGGCCAACGATTTTCTTCGGGAATACGGGTGAAGACGGCGCGTTTCCGTATAACGGCGCATGATTTCTCTGTCTTGGCAATCCAAAAACAACAATCGTAAATCTATTTGCGGGTGTTCGCTTAAATTATCAAATAAATCGGCAAGCTGTTCGGCGGAAAAATCCCTTTTTACCGTATCAATACCTACGGCTATCGGCGTGTCCATATCCTTGGAATCAGACGGAATAAGGACAGAGGAAAGCATATTCAACGGAAGACCGTCAATAACATCAAAGCCGTTATCCGTAAACGTATGCAAAACCGTAGTCTTGCCCGCTCCGGACAAGCCGACAACGATAATCGCAAACCTTCGATGCATCTTGTCTTCTTTTTGCATGTATCCCGCCGTTTTACTGTTATTTAAATATTTTATAGCCTCTATTCAACCTTAAATCAACCAGAGCTTATGGTTAAATTATAATGAATTGTAACAGATGCGCCTACGGCAGAAAAAATCCTTAACGTATTCCCCAAAACCACCAATGACCTTGATTGAGGCTATAAATAACAGCACAAATAAAAGTTCCTTTCTTTCTTCGATACGGTGATAGATATACTTCTTCATTATCATATTATTACAAACCAGTATTTATATCCTGCCCAGATAGTGCCCAAGAAAACAAGCAAACTTAAAACTTCCAGTATTGTTATGGAATATATAAGGTTATTATCTACGCAATTTATTAAAGGGCGCAATTTCCTGCGGATAAAGCCTTTGCCTCGGAATGGAACGATTATCAAAGGAAGAAAAGAAATTTGTATCGCAAAAAAAGCAAACAAAATAAAATCTCCCACAATATCAATTACATCATAACTTTCTATCGGTATTTCAAAAATATTTGAAAATAAAGAATGGGCATATTTAAAATATAAATATACAGCTAAACGAATAAATCCATACACACACAAGTAAATAACAATTAAATACCATAATTTACCTAATTCAATGCTGTATGATTTTCCTTTTTCTGACAAAAATATTTTTTGGCAAGCAAAATATAGAAACAATACCGTCAGAAGTAAAAAAAACACGGAAATAATCTTTATAAAAAAATCATCTTTTAAATAATATATTTGCCAATAATTATAAAGAAAAGGGAGCAAAGAGCAAAATAAGACAAGGAAATCAATTATTTTTGTATTTCTTATTAGGCGATTAGGGGCAAATAGAACACATAAGTTTTGAATGGATATGTAAATTAAAACATACAACGAATATGAGAAAAAAACTATTATATTATAGGAAATATAGAATAAAATGTCTCTCGGAGGAAATAAAAGAAAGCCCAAACAAATTATATACGGCAAAATAAAGTATCCTATCGCCGCAGGAAGAAGCAAAAAGTTACTGCGGAACAAAAGTTCCTTTCTTTCTTCGATACGGCGATAGATATACTTTTTCATAATTATTCTTCCTCCTCCAAAGAATAGGTTCTTACTATCGGATTACCGAGTCCTTTTTCATCAATTTTGACACTGCCGACAATACCTTCTTTCCAAACAGCTTTTACAGGATAAGTTTTGGCGCACCCCTCTTTAACCGCACGAGTTTCATTATAAAAAGGTTTTTTATAATTATAATCATAATCATACACATCAAATAAACTATGCTGTATTGTACCATTGATATTTATGGTATTACCACTTCTTTTTGCTGTACCGGTAAAATCAGAACCAAGCTGGACACTGCCAATAGCAAGAAAAGTGTCCCGATCACAATTATAATATTTATCACCTGTGGGTATATCAAATATTTTTTTAGCCAATGTCATTCCTTCTGCCTTCGCTACAGCATCCCAATGATCTGTTATTTCCACACTTTCCCCAACCGGAAGTTTACGCAAAAGCTCAGCAGTATTTTTATCCCCTTGCCCAACAAATGTTTTTTCCAAACGGTTTATATTCCGAGTACTTAATTCCTTTATGGTTAGGGATTTATCAAGAGCAGCTTTTTTTAAAATCACCTCTGAACCATTTCCGTTATAATAATTATCTGCCATACATTTGGCTAACGGAATAGCAATTCCATCTGCTGCAGAATCAAGCTTATTCATAGTGACATCTCTTCTTACGCGGCAACTAGGGCTAAGCTCATTTTCCTTTTGCTTGTCATTATTAACAACACTCATCAAAGTATCGCAAGTTCTTTTTTTGTTAGTCATTTTTGTCTCCTTAAATGTTAAAACCTGCTCATATATATAAACAAAAATAGAACAACGTCAAGAAAAAATTACATCAAAGACAATAAAAACACGCAAAGGTTGTTTTTTGCCTAATAAAAAATGGAAGATTTAAACGGAAAACTTTGATTTAAGCTGGCCGCAAGCGGCAAGGATATCCTGTCCTCTTGCCACACGCACAGGAGCGGCAAAACCGGCTTTTTGCAGAATAGAGGAGAAATGCTTTACTCTTTCCGGAGGTGATGACTTATAAGGACAGCCCGGCCATTCGTTAAACGGTATTAAGTTAAACTTTGCTCCGATACCGGCAACCAGAGATATAAGCTCTTTGGCATGACTATCTTTATCGTTAATTCCGTCCAGCATCAGATATTCAAAGGTAATATGCTGACGAGGACCGGCGAGTCTGCGGAACTCTCGGCAAGCAGAAATGACCTCTTCCAACGGGTATTTACGGTTTATCGGCATGATTTGATTACGGACTTCATTGTTGGAAGCGTGCAAGCTTATCGCCAGTTTTACCCCAATTTCCGAAGCAACTTGCGGGATTTTCGGCGCAATACCGGCGGTGGATAAGGTTATCCGTCGTCTGGACATACAGATACCCTCTTCGTCCATGATGATTTTCAAAGCTTTGGATACATTTGCAAAATTAAGCAACGGCTCGCCCATACCCATTAAAACAATATTGGAAAGGTAACGAGGCTCGCCTGCCGGAGTCGGCCATTCACCGTAACTGTCTCTGGCAACCATGAACTGCGAAACGATTTCTCCGGCAGACAGGTTCCGCATAAACTTCTGAGAACCGGTATGGCAGAACTTACAACCAACCGCACAGCCGACTTGCGTAGAAATACATACTGCGCCCCTATCCTCTTCCGGAATGTAGACGCTTTCCACCTTTTCTCCGTCGGCAAAGCCAAGGAGCCATTTACGGGTTCGGTCAACCGAGGTTTGTTCTTTGACTATTTGCGGGCGGCTAACTTGATAACCTTCGCTGAGTTTATCTCTGGTCGCAGCAGGCAAAGACGACATTTTGGCAAAATCGGTTTCGCCTTTGTTATAAATCCATTGCCATAACTGTTTTACCCGAAAAGGCTTTTCACCAAGGGAAGAAAGCTCCTCCCTTAGTTCTTCACGAGATAAACCGATTAAATCTTTTTTAGCGTTTAAAACCACTTTTTAATATGCTTATTTTTGCGGGCAAGCCTTAGTCATGGCTTTTCTGGCTTTGGTAAAGCCGACCAAAGAATAAGTATCAACGGTTTTTACGCCGTTTTCTGCCGTTGCCTTAACAACTGCGGTATTGCCCTTTATCATTGCGGCAACCAACTTGTCGTCGCCGTCTTTAAGCCAAGCCATATCTTCAAACGGAGACATGGTGAAAGCATCTTTACCGATGTTAACCGCAATCTTTGATCCTTTCTTGTAATTATAGCCGGCTTGAAGGTTTACAATGTCATAGGTTCCTTCCGAAGGAGTATTGGTAACAACCATAAAAGTATCCTTGCGGCCTTTGACATTACCGGTCTGCTTGATAGGAGAAGTTACCATATAGCAGATTTTATTGCCGTCCTTTTGAAAGCTGTAGGCTGACCAATAATTAAAATCCCCAAGCTCCTCAACCGCTTGCTGAGCGTGCGCAGGAAGAGATAAAGCCAACAAAGTTAACACCGCACAAAATATTTTCATGGTAGTTCTCCTTTTTAGAATCCGTTGTATTCTTTATATATCCCCTTAAAAGCCCTGACAACCGGAATCTTTTAAACTTCGCAGACTTCCAATACTCCAGGGATTTTCCGGATTTGCCCTAACATCTCTGCGGAAAGCTGATACTTTTCTTTCAGCTCTATCGGCACTTCCCAATTTTCCAAACGGGCAAGCAAGGTTACCATTGTATGTCCGCCGGATTCTGCGGAAGAAAGTACTTTTCGCAAAGCTTCGATACTGTCCTGACGATTGAATACTATCCGAATACCCGGAATTGTCTTTGACGCCATTTCATCAAGGAAAGACACGCTTTGCAGGGTCATTCTGAGCATATCTTCGGCTTCTTTATCCACGCTTACCGAAAATAAAAGCGGGCGGCCGGAACGAAGTTTCTCCCTTGATGTCGCAAGTAGCTCCGAAAAACAAACCATTTCATAAGAACCGCTGCTGTCCGAAGCGGAAATAAAAGCATAGCGGTTGCCGGCTTTACTGGTACGCTCTTTAAGGTCGTTTACGATACCGGCAAGCTTTACTCTGGCAGCCCCGCCCTTCATAACTGCGTTTGTTACGGCAGCTATGCTTTTAATGCTAAGGCGGTCTAAGGCTTTAGAGTATTCGTCCAGCGGGTGAGCGGAAAGGAAAAAGCCAACGGCCTCGACTTCATTAGCAAGCTTTTCCTCCAGTGTCCATTCCGCAGTCGGTTCAAGCTTTATTTCACTTATTTCCGGAATGTCGCCAAAAAGGTTGATTTGATTGTTCCGGCGGTCTTCACTTGCCAAAGTCATGTTATGGCTGATTGTGAAAATGTTATGTAATAATAATGCCCGATTGGGAGCGATACTGTCAAAAGCCCCCGCCTTTATCAGATTTTCAAGGCATTTGTGATTGATGACCCGATTATCAAGACGGTTAACAAAGTCGGTGATAGATTTAAACGGTCCGTTCTTTTCCCGTTCGGCAACAACGGCTTCCATTGCTCCTTCGCCGACGTTCTTTATCCCGTTTAAGGCATAACGGACGGCTCCGTTTTCTACGGTAAACTTCACTCCGGCTTGGTTTATGTCCGGCGGAAGAAGAGGAATACCCATACGAGCAAGCTCTCTTTTAAACATGGCAAGCTTGTCAGAGTTTAAAATATCCATGGTCATAGTGGCTGCCATGAACTCTACCGGATAATGAGCTTTTAAATACGCCGTTTGATAGGCAATCAAAGCGTAAGCAGCGGCGTGCGACTTGTTAAAGCCATAACCCGCAAACTTTTCCATTTGGGCAAAGATATTGGCTGCCTGCGCTTTGTCGACACCTTTCTTTAAAGCACCTTCAACAAAGATTGACTGCTGCTTTACCATTTCTTCTTTTTTCTTTTTACCCATGGCGCGGCGAAGCAAATCCGCTCCGCCAAGGCTGTAACCCGCCATAACCTGAGCTATCTGCATAACCTGTTCTTGGTAAATCATAATACCATAGGTTTCTTTTAAAATGTCTTCCAACATCGGGTGCAGATAGTCGGCTTCTTCCTTGCCGTGCTTGCGGTTGATGTAGCTGGGAATGTTATCCATAGGCCCCGGTCGGAACAGGGCGACAATAGCGATAACGTCTTCAAGTTTATCTGGCTTCAAGTCCCGAAGGATTTTCCGCATACCGGAACTTTCAAGCTGGAAAACGCCGGCAGTGTCGGCTTTTTGCAATACTTCATATGCTTTGGCATCGTCCAAAGATATTTCCGATATTTTAACCTCTATGCCTCTTTGGGTTAAGAGGCGGACGGCAGTAGCTATCGTGGTTAAGGTCTTTAAGCCCAAAAAGTCAAACTTAATCAAACCGGTGGATTCAACCCACTTCATGTCAAACTGCGTAACCGGCATATCGGACGAAGGGTCTCGGTAAAGTGGGACAATCTGCTCCAATGGCTTTTGCCCGATTACAACGCCCGCCGCATGAGTAGAAGCATTGCGGTATAAACCTTCCAACTTTACCGCTATTTCCAAAACCTTGGAAAGTCCGGGTTCTTTTTCACATTCTCTTTTAAAATCACTGTCTGTTTCTACGACCTGCTTTAAAGTTACCTTACTGCCGGGGTCGTTCGGAACAAGTTTGCTTAAACGGTCAATAACCGGATACGGTATTTGTAAAACTCGCCCTACATCTCGTAAAACCGCTCGGGCTTGCAGCTTTCCAAAGGTGATAATCTGCGCCACATGGTCAAAGCCATACTTACGGCGGACGTATTCAATCGTTTCCCCACGCTTTTCCTGACAAAAGTCAACGTCAAAGTCAGGCATGGAAACACGTTCCGGATTCAAAAAACGTTCAAACAGAAGGTTAAACCGCAAGGGGTCTAAGTCCGTAATGGTCAACGCCCATGCAACAACCGAACCGGCACCGGAGCCTCGCCCTGGCCCCACCGGAATGTCATGAGCCTTCGACCATTGAATAAAATCAGATACGATAAGGAAATAGCCGGGGAACTTCATCTGTTCAATAATTCCCAATTCGTAATTCAGCCTTTCCCAATACGGTTTTGCTTTTTCTTCCTTTTGCTCCGGCGTCATGTCCGGAGTAAAGACATGAACGTCCAGACGAGCCTGTAAGCCTTCTGCCGATTTCTTTTTAAGCAAGCCGGCTTCGGTCTCTCCTTCCTCCAAGATATAATGCGGTAAGGCAGGAGGAGCTTTTTCAACCAAGAACGAACATCTTTTGGCAATTTCTACGGTATTATGTATGGCTTCGGGCAAATCTTTAAAAAGCTCTGCCATTTCGGCCGCAGTCTTAAAACGATGTTCCGGAGTAAGGTGGCGGCGATCAGGTATATCAACATAGGTTTTGTCCGCTATGCACATCATAGCGTCCTGAGCCTCAAACATATCTTCGTCCATGAAAAAGACTTCGTTGGTGGCAACAAGCGGAATGTTTAAGTCATACGCAAGGCGCAAAAACTCTCCTTCGGTCTCTGTTGTTCTTTTTCAAGTCCGTGACGTTGTAACTCTATATAAAGGCGGCCTGAGAAAGCTTCGGCTAATTCTTTCACAATCTTTTCGGCTTTTAAAAGTTTGCCGTATTGCAAAAACTGCCCGATTAAACCGTCGGCTCCGCCGGTTAACAGAATAATTCCTTCACTGTTCTTTTTTAAATCTTCAATATCAATATGCGGAAGGTCAGGAGGTTCGGTCTTTAAGTGCGCCAAAGAACAAAGCTTTATCAGATTTTGATAGCCGGTATGATTTTGAGCAAGCAAAACAACATAAGAAACCTTTGTTCCAAGTCCGCCGGTCTTTAAGGAAAAAGAGTCGTCATCATTTACACCAATACCAATCTGACAACCGATAAGAGGCTTTAATCCATTGGCGGCACAAGTTTGCGAAAGCTCCATAGAACCAAACATATTCATCGTGTCCGTCATGGCGACGGCAGGCATATTCTCTGCAACGCAACGGGCGGCAAGGTCAGAAATACGCACTGCGCCTTCCAACAAAGAAAAAGCGGTATGAACTCTTAGATGAACAAAGGTTTCGTTTTCCTGCATCAGCGAATATTATCCTCTGTTTTCGTTAATTCTACAAGCCGCCCTTCCTCTAAGGTAACTTGCCTGGTCATCTGGGCGGCAAGCTCCGGATTATGGGTGGCGATAAAGGCGGAAAGTCCCGTTTCTTTCACCAAGCCAAGCAATTCGGCAAAAACTATCGCTGCGGTGTTAGGGTCAAGGTTTCCCGTAGGTTCGTCGGCAAGCAAAAGTTTCGGGCGATTGGCTAAGGCTCTGGCAATGGCAACTCTTTGCTGTTCGCCGCCGGAAAGTTCGGCAGGACGATGCTTTAAACGCTCTTTCAAGCCAAGCTTTTCCAAAAGCCATATGGAACGCTCTTTGGCAAGTTTAGATTTTTCTCCGGCGATAAGCTGAGGGATTAAAACATTTTCCAAGGCGGAAAACTCCGGCAAAAGATTGTGATTTTGATAAACAAATCCTAAGTATTCCCTGCGGAAACCGGTTCTTGCGTCATCGGGTAAATCTTTGCATGAGTTGCCGTTTAACAAAACTTCCCCGCCGTCCGGACCCTCTAGCAAGCCGGCAATGTTCAAAAGAGTTGATTTTCCCGCACCAGAAGGGCCGATAAGCGCAACCGTTTCCCCTGCGGATATTGCGAAGTCAACCGACTTTAAAACATCAAGCTTTACTTTGCCTTGGGTAAAACTTTTATAGATTTCCTTCAACTTTAAAACAGGCACTTGTTCGCTATGGCTATCTTTAACCGCATCTTTGTCAACAACGTTATTCATAACGTAAAGCCTCCACCGGATCTAAACGAGCCGCCCGCCAAGAAGGATATAAAGTCGCCAAAAACGTAAGTCCAAGAGACATTAAAACTACCGCAATGACTTCTCCGGTATCTATTTGGGCGGGCATATGCGACAAGAAATATATTTCTGCCGAAAATAAATCCGTACCGGTAAGATACTGCAAAAACTGACGTATTGATTCAATATTAGCGCAAAATAATAAACCTAAAAGTAAGCCTGCCGCCGTACCGGCAACTCCGACGGTAGCCCCGCTCATAAAGAAAATGCGCATAACCGAACCTTTGCCTGCTCCCATGGTGCGCAAAACCGCAATGTCCCTGCCCTTATCCTTTACCAACATGATAAGTCCGGAAATCATATTAAAAGAAGCAACAATGATAATTAACGTAAGGATTAAAAACATCACGTTACGTTCTACTTGCAGGGCATTAAAAAATACTGCGTTTGACTTTTGCCAATCCTGAAGGCGCATATCAGAACCTGCAATTTCGCTTATAACCGGCTTTACCTTTGCCAAAGAGTTTTCATTTGCCAAGAATACTTCCAGATTAGAGATACCGTCTTTGGACGCAAAATAATTCTGCGCCCCCGCAAGCGGCATAAAAATAAAATTAGCGTCATATTCAAACATACCAAGGGAAAATGTCGAGGCAACCCTATACGCCTTCATGCGAGGAAGGGAGCCAAACGCCGTAACCATTCCTTTGGGAGAAATTAAGGTTATCTCATCTCCGGGGAAAACCGCCAGACGGCGGGCAAGCTTATCACCGATAATAATTTCATCAGCGGAAAGGTTTTCTGCCTGCGGGTCTTTTATGCCCTGACGGATAATATTATCCTTTGGCAAGGCGGAAAAATCTATGCCTCTGACCATTGCGCCAGAAGAAGTATAGTCCGAAGAGGCCATTACCTGACCTTCAATTATCGGCATGACCAGATTTACTTCCGGCAATAATGATATTTTTGCGGCCATCTCCTGATAGTCATGCAAATATTCTCCGTTAATTGCATAAACCCCAAGATGACCGTTAAGTCCCAAAATCCGTGATAACAATTCCTGACGGAAACCATTCATAACCGCCATGACAATAATCAAAGTGGCGACACCAAGACATATTCCCAAAAAAGAAAAGCCGGCAATGACGGAAACAAACCCTTCCCGACGGCGGGAACGGAGATACCGAAACGCAAGCATTCTTTCAAAAGCGGAAAATGCAGCCATAAAATACCCCTTGCAACCCCTTTATTTAAACTTGCTATGGACTCTACCCAAAGGGCGGCTTTATGGCAACCCTTAAGAACTATTTTCCCAAAACTTTACGCAAAATGGGAATGGTGATGCCTTTACGTTCTGCCAAAGCAAGGCTATCTGCTCTGGCAACAATCCGGCGAGCTTCTCCAAAAGAACGCTCGATATTCCGTATCATGAACTCCAAAGCTTCCGGACTAATTGTCATCTGGCGGTCAGAAAGCATCTTTATGATTAAAGCTTTCATCAAATCATCGTCAGGAAGGCTGATTTCAACCGCCGCAGATGCGGCTATCCGTGAGCTTAAATCAGGTAATTTTAAATCCCATAAAGCCGGAGGATTTTTTGCCGTGATAAACAAAAAACCGTTATTGTCTTTGATAAAATTATATAAATGCAATAAAGCCGCTTCGTTAATACCGGAGCCGGCATTTTCCAAAGCTACACTGCCGGATAAGGCAACCAAATCCGGAATTGCGGCTTCTTGCAAGTCTTTGGCGTCAACCAGAGGTGTTTTTGAACCGGTCTTATCCATAAAGACATGAGCCAAATGCGTCTTTCCGCAACCTTCATCACCATAAACAATCAGGCAATGTCCCGACCAGTTCGGCCATTTATCAAGCCAACTTACCGCCGCAAGATTGCTTTTCGTAACCAGAAAGTCTTCACGGCCGAAAGCTTCCCGAAAGCCTAAGCCAAGATTTAACGGAAGCTGTGCCATAGTCATTTTGAGGTTTGTCCTTCACCGGCATAAAATACGCTTTCCCGATATTGCTTTAAAGAAAAGCGGACTAAAACTCCAATCACCGCCGCAACAGGCACGGCAATTAAAACGCCCAAAAAGCCTAACAGATAAGCACCGGCCAGCAAGGCGAAAATCACCCAAACAGGGTGAAGACCAACCTTTTCCCCAACCAGACGAGGGGTTAAAACGTATCCTTCTAAAATCTGGCCAATGCCGAAAACCGCAACAATGCTTAAAAGGTGCCAATGCTCCGGAAATTGCGCCAAACCTAAACACATACTGATGATAAAGCCGGAAAGACAGCCGACATACGGAATGAAGGATAAAAGTCCGGTAGCCGTTCCGACAACTACGCCGATATCAATACCCGCAAGTGTAAGTCCGACACTGTAATAAACCGCCAGACACAAGCAAACCGTTGCCTGACCACGGATAAAACCGGATAAAATAACATTGATGGCTTTTAACTGTTCACGAAAAGTCTCTCGGCAATAGACTGGAATAACACTGTCTACAAAACGGATAATGTGTCCCCAGTCTCTGAGTATATAAAAGCAAACAACCGGTGTAATAACCAACAAAGAAGCCAGATTGAAAAAGGCTACACTGCTACTTAAAAGCCCGCCAATAATTTTAAGAGCAAGCTTTACGGCTCCGGAAGCGGATTCACCAAAAGACTGCGACATTGCTTCCACCTTGTCTTCCGGAAGAAGAGCTTTTAACTGTTCAAGCAAGGGCTGAACCTTTGCCCAAATACGGGAAGCATACTCCGGTACTTTATCGGCAAAGGCAGAAACTTGGTTTTGAATTATCGGCAATAAAATCGCCAAGCCAATAACAACAACAAGCAAAAAGCCAACAATTAAAACCGAGGTGGCTATGGTTCGGGACATACCTTTCTTTTCCAACCATTCGACAACCGGATCAAGGAAATATGCCAATACCAAACTGGCAACAAAAGGTAAAAGAATGCCTTTTAATAAAACAATAAAGGCAAGGACAAGGGCAAATGCCGCAAACCAAAATAAAGTTTTAAGCTGAATGCTCATTTCTTACTCCTTTAGCTCGGAAATGCCCCAAACGGATATTTCCGTATCAGAGGTTTCTTCTTCCGGCTCTGCTTTGGGAGGGATTTTGGCGTTCTTAGCATCATATAAAATCCACAAGCCTTTGGGTGTCTGTTCCAAAATCAAGCCTCCGGCGGCAAGCTCTGTGGCAAGCTTGTCAGGACTGCGGGCAAAAGATATTGTAAGCTGAACCTTATCCTTGCGCATCGCCTGTAAATCATAATGTTTGATAAAAGCCGCTTTATCCAAACGCTGTTTGACTTCCAACCAATCTTTAAGCGAGGTTATCGGAACAATAACAACAATTGATGAAGCTTCGGAAAAGTAAACTGCGTTGTTTTCTTTCCACTCGTTATTAAGAGTAGTAATAATGGCATTTACGGCTGCTTCCATGCCCTTTTGCAAGCCGGCATTCAAAGAAACCGTCAAAGAAAAACGGGTAAAAGAATCTTCTCCGCTTTGACCTACCGGAATAACCGTAACATTCAAAGAATCTTTATTATGCTTCATTTCCAAAAGCAAAATGCCGGAAACCTGATAACGGTCTTTCAAAGCTTGGATATTAAATGAATTACTGCCGGAAAATAACGGTGCCGTGCTTTCGTTATCAAGTGCGTCCCCATACGGAAGGTGCAACTGAACCAACGGATTATCGGGATTGTGTTCCCGCCAGTAATTAAGCCAAGGGTTATCTTCTTCCCATAACACCGTCCTTACGCCTTGGATATAAATGGGAAGGATTGCCAATGGCTTGGCTACAGAATTAACAAAAGAAAGAGAATTATCCTGAAGCAGTTTTTTAACCGCATCGGATTTAAAGCGGACGGCTAAATCCGCCATATAACGTACAGAAGACGTTTTTTCGCCGGAAATGCTTAAATCCTGAACCAGATTTACCAATTCATCAGATGAAGGAACCGGCAGATTGGCGGCATCGGAAGGCAGCGTCAAACGCTTTAAAACAATATCATAGGCTTTTTTCTCTGCCTCTAATATCCCCTTTTCCCGAGCAACAGCCGCCGTAGTGTCCGTATTATCCACGCTTAACCAACGAACCGTGAATAATTCATCATAACCGGAAGAAGCAAAAGCCGGAAAAGCCTCCGCATAAAAAGAGGCCGCAAGAAAAAGAACTACGGAAACCAACCTTTTTATACAGGGCTTTAACTGCATTTGCTTTATCCTTAATTATGATTAACCGACGATTTCGGTCTGAGCAAAAAAGAAAGCAATTTCTTTTTCGGCATTTTCCAAAGAGTCAGAACCGTGAACCGAGTTGGCTTCTACAGATTCTGCAAACTCTTTACGAATGGTGCCTTCGTCGGCAGCCGCAGGATTGGTGGCGCCCATGATTTCACGGTTTTTAGCAACGGCATTTTCGCCTTCCAAAACCTGAACAACAACCGGAGCGGCAATCATGGATTCAACCAAGCTGGCATAGAAAGGACGCTCTTTATGAACTTCATAAAATGCTTCTGCCTGTGCTTTGGTGAGGCGGATTCTTTTCTGAGCAACAACCCGAAGGCCGTTTTCTTCAAACTTGGTAATGATTTTGCCGGTAATATTGCGGCGAGTGGCGTCCGGCTTTAAAATCGAAAGTGTACGTTCAATTGACATAACTATCCTCTTAAAAATGAATAAAAAAACTGTTCCGTAAATCCGGAAACCGGATAACGTTGCCCTACTTTATAGCCCAGAGAAACAATCCTTGCAACCTCGCTGTTTGATTTTCTTGCTTGAAAAAAGCCGTTTTTTAGGATATGCTTACGTTTCATTTTTCAAACAGGGACATCGTAATGTACTACTTATACCTTTGAATATCTTGGTGTTTTTTCTTAACTTTCGGCTTTTTTGGCCGGAGCAAACACATTTAGACAAGATTTTTAAAAGGTACAAAAAATGATTAACATTCAAAATATCTCTATTCGTATTGGTTCTTCTTCGCTTTTGGAAGATGCAAAGCTGTTTATTGCCAAAGGGCAAAAAGCCGGACTTATCGGTCCGAACGGAACCGGAAAAACCACTTTATTCCGTGCGATTTTAGGAGAACAAGACTTCACCGGCGCAATTGATATGCCAAAAGACGTACGCTTGGTTTCGGTTGCGCAGCACATCAACGACCTTGATAAGTCCCCACTGGCGCACGTTTTGGAAAGCGACAAAGAACGCACCGAGCTTTTGAAACGTTTGGAAAACCCTGATATTTCTCCGGAAGAAATGGGGGATATTTATGACCGATTGTTGGCTATTGATGCGTATAGTGCGGAAGCTCGTGCGGCAACCATTCTGCAAGGGCTTGGCTTTGATACAGAGATGCAGAACCAACCCTTAAACAACCTTTCCGGCGGGTGGCAGATGAGAGTTGCTTTGGCGGCGGCTTTGTTTGTTCCTTCGGACGTTTTAATGTTGGACGAGCCGACCAACCATTTGGATTTGGAAGCTTCTTTGTGGCTTGAAGATTATCTTATCCGCTATGCCGGCACGATAATTTTAATCAGCCATGACCGGAACTTTTTAAACCATGTATGCAATCATATTATCCATTTAAGCGGGAAAAAGCTGGAACTGTACAAAGGGAATTATGATACCTTCCAGAAAACCAGAGCTTTAAAACTGGAGTTATTAGCGAAAAATGCGGCTAAGATAGAAGAAAAAAGGAAGCATCTGCAAAGCTTTGTTGACCGTTTTAAGGCAAAAGCTACCAAAGCTAAGCAAGCCCAAAGCCGCATCAAAATGATTGCTAAACTGGAAGAAGTCGCTTTGTTACCCAAAGATCCGGAAACCGTGTTTAACTTTCCGGAACCTGCCGATATTGCTCCGCCTTTGCTGAAAATTGAAAAAGCAAGCGCAGGATACGGGGATAATGTTGTTTTACGCAATCTGAACATTATGCTGAACCCAATGGATAAAATCGCCATCTTGGGTAAAAACGGCAACGGTAAATCAACTTTGGCAAAAGTAATTTCGGAAAAACTTCCTTTAATGAGCGGGTATTTTTATCGCTCGCCAAAACTGGAAGTAGCTTATTTTGCTCAGCACCTTTTGGACGATGCGATTGATAAAACCGAAACTCCTTTTGACCATGTTGCCCGCAGAATGCGCCAACTTGGTAAAGATCCTTTACGGAAAAATGTTCTGGCGCACCTTGCCCGCTATGGCATTGTATCGTGTGCGGATACTCTGTGCGGAAATATTTCCGGAGGGCAGCAGTCTCGGTTGATGATTGCGCTTATCTGCCTTTCGGCACCAAATCTGCTTATAATGGACGAACCGACAAACCACTTGGACATTGACGGCAGAGACGCCTTGATTGAAGCTTTGAACGTTTATGAAGGAACCGTGATTTTAATCACCCATGACTTCCATTTGCTTGAAGCAACGGCAGATACTTTATGGTTGGTGGATAACCACGAATGCAAGGAGTTTGCCGGAGACCTTAACGATTATCGTGATTTTCTGTTAAAAGGTGAATCAGATGAATCGCTTAGCAAAAAATCTTCAAGCAAAGATTCAAAAAGCGGCAAGAAAGACAAAAATACGCCTTTAGATAAGATTATCAATAAGTTAGAAAAAGACCTTGCGGAATTGAATCAATCACGCAGTGCATTGGAAAACAAAATGATGAAAGGCGGAAATCTTCTGGCCATGCAAAAAGAGCTGGAGACCTTAGAGGCAGAAATAGCGGCTTTGGAAACCAAGCTGTTGGATAAAATGATGGAACAGGAAGAAGCAGAACAAGCCTCATAGCTTTAAGCCTTAGGCTTGCTGCTTCCTTGGCATAGCAAAATATAATCCGGCGGTTGATAATTACTTTTCCAATAACCATATGCGGAAAATACCGTTATTGTCAGAAGTTCCGCCGTTTGCTGCGGTATTTCCGCCGGTAATTCCTCCGCCTTCGTCAAAGACAAAGATATCTTGACTGCAAGCAGGCCAACCGGACGGCATACTCTTTAAGCATACTCTGCCGCCTCCGCCGGAAGCCCAAGAGCCTGCTCCGTAACCGCCGCCGCTATCCCAGCCTGCTCCGTAACCGCCGCCTCCACCGCACTGTAGACTACTATTGCGATAGTTATATGCTCCGCCTCCGCCGCCATAACCTTCGCCGCCGGCACCACCGCCATTATCTCCTCCTCCGCCAAAGCCACCGGAGGCACTGCTATTGTCTCCGCTTGATATTCCGGGGGAACCGTCATAACCAGTACTTTGGGCGTGCATTCTGCCACTTTTCCAATACCAACCTTGTCCGCCATTATTTACGGTTCCGTCATACGAACTATCCGGACCTAAGCCATACATATACGTTCTACCTAAGCCTCCTGCCTGACATCGAGAACAACCGATAGGAGCTCCCCCAACTCCTTTACAACCAGCGTTAGGCCCTCCTCCGCAATTATTACCACCACCGCCAGCACCTTGCGAAGCTCCGCCGCCGGCAAC
This sequence comes from Alphaproteobacteria bacterium, assembly GCA_017507765.1. Taxonomy (GTDB): domain Bacteria; phylum Pseudomonadota; class Alphaproteobacteria; order CACZRW01; family CACZRW01; genus RGIG5556. The sequence continues at coordinate 40,815 of JAFWAG010000010.1, forward strand.
CATTACACGATATTTATCGCGGAGGTAATTATTCGCATGCGTACCGGAAGCCATAGCAGCTATTGAACGCCAATCAAGCCCATAGCGGATTTCCGTTCCGCCTCCGCCGTCACTACTACTGGGACGTCCACTACCGACAATAATGAAGAATTGCGGCGTACTATCCGTCCTGAATATTCCCCAAGTATATCCGCCTTTATATCCTGCCCCAGTTCCGCCATAAGCTTCAAACCTGTATGTTCCTGGGCGGGGAAGATTATAGGTATAGGTTGTACCATGGGTAAAGTCTCGGATAGATGTCCATGCCGGAGTCTTGCTCATATCACAATACGAGGTCTGCGCATTGTTCCAATAGACGACATAATTACCGCTTGGCGGAGCGGATTTACCTAAGTTTGCATAGGCAGTTTTGATATCATTGCATATTGGTTCAACCTCATTACCCATAAGCGAACAAGTACGGGTTTCGTTTTCGGTATAACAAGCATAAATAATTTCATCTTCGGTATAGCCTTTATTCGTACCGGACGGAAAATAACACGTTTCTTTTTGGTAATCACCTGCTCCTTTGGATAGGCGGTATTCCATAACTTCCGAAGGCGGTATTTGTCCCGCAAGCATATAGGTATTTGCCACCGCTTGGCAGGTATCGTTCAACTTCGGCACATTGTTCCAAGCCTTTAAACAATACTCCTCATAGCCTTCCGCTCCGGCGTTGCACTTTTCGATTATCCGCAGGTTTCTTTCATTTGCACTTTCCCACGAAGATATACAGTCATCTTGGATACAAAACTCATCGGCTTTTAAACGAACAAAGTTATGGTTTTCAATCTCCGCAAAGATTTCTTCCATATCCAAAACAGCAGTGGTTTCATCTTCCTTATCATAAGTGGTCGTTACCAC
>JAFWAG010000011.1 GCA_017507765.1 Alphaproteobacteria bacterium
ACATAAAGAAGATACTAACCAAAATAAGATACTGGAAGCGATTAAAAATGTTAGTTTGTTTACAGCGGTTGAAATAGGGAAAGATTTATTACAAAAACTAATTTTAGAGGGATAATGGAGCTTTCGGATAAAAAGGAAAAGTGGGCTAATTCTCGGAGTAGGTATTTAAACGGATACTTACTTGGGGATAGCATAACCAAAAACCGCAAAGCTTAATATTCTAATCCGCAATTCTTCTCCCAATACATAAAAAAATTACTTTAATATAAGTATTTTATTGTTGACGGGAAGGGCGGTTTTTGCTACTATTATCTATAGTAATCTTTTACGCTGACCCTGATTGGGCGGCAAATCCTGTGGCCACCTTCGGTGGTCATAGTTGTATTCGGAGCTGATGTGGTAAAAGTATGCTACATAGACGAAGCCGGCGATTTAGGTATGCTGCCGCATGAGCCTAAACACAAAGGCAACAATCAGCCGGTTTTGGTTATCGGCGGATTGTTTATTGACAGCGACAGCCTGTATGATTTAACCCACGACTTTTTGCATTTAAAACAGCGGTATTTTCCTAATCTATGTCCGCACCATTCCAAGTATTTAGACCGTATCTTGCCGGAAATAAAAGGTTCTGATGTGCGCAAGGCTGCTTTGCGGGGAGTGCGTCGGCAACGCCGTCATGCTTACGGCTTTATGGATAGAATCATAGAGCTTTTTGAAGAGTATAAAATAGAAATTGTCGCCAGAATATGGGTAAAAATCCCCGGCAGAGAGTTTAACGGCAATGCGGTTTATTCTTCATCGATACAAAGCATATATGAATACTTTAATCATTATCTGACCGAGACCAAAGACAGCGGATTTTGTATCGCTGACAGCAGAGACCAAATTAAAAATATCATGGTTTCTCATTCCGTTTTTACGCAAAAGTTTCGGATTTTAGAGCCTGCCTATCCGCAAGTTTCCGAATTACCTCTGTTCGGACACAGTAATAATCATACCGGTTTGCAGTTGTGCGATATTTTATGCTCTGCCTTTTTATTCCCGATTGCCAGTTATGTTTATTGCCGCACTTTTGTGCATAATGTTCATGTGGACGAAGATGCTCTTACTTTGCGGGAAAGATACGGCAGCCGTTTAAAACATTTGCAGCATCGCTATCAGGATTTCCAAGATTTCTATAGCGGAGGAATAGTCGTTTCCGACCCCGTCGGAAAATATAACTCCGCCCATATGTTCCGTTAAAACATTGCTTCTTTGCTGCTCTTTTGGGGGCAGAAGCACTTTACGGTGTTAAGGCAAAGTCTTTTTCCAAAAGCTTTCGTATCGGCGCATATGATTTCCGGTGATAAGGTGTTACGCCGTATTTTTCCAAAGCATTTATATGGTCTTTGGTGCCGTATCCGGCATTTTTGTCCCAACCGTATTGGGGATATTCTAATGCTAAATCTGCCATTATCTTATCTCTGGTTACTTTGGCGATTATTGAAGCGGCGGCAATCGACAGACATTTACTGTCTCCTTTAACTACCAAGGTGGAAGGGCAGTAAAGTTTCGGGTCTCGGTTTCCGTCCACAATGGCAAAATCCGCTTTCAGTCCGCTTGCCTCTAAGGCTCTGTGCATAGCGGTAAAAGTGGCTTGCAAAATATTCATCTCATCAATTTCTTTTTCCGATGCAATTCCGACTCCGATATAGGCATCTGACTCTTTAAGCACCTTAAACAATTCCTCTCTTTTCTTGGCGGAAAGTTTTTTGGAATCGTTAAGGGCTGCTGCCAGTTCATCAGCGATTTTTAAATCTTTAAAAATGACCGCTCCGGCAACGACAGGTCCTGCCCACGGCCCACGTCCTGCTTCATCTATTCCCGCAATTAAGCTTCCGGTTGGAAAAGATTTTTCTGTATTAAAATCAGGCATTTAACCCTCAATAAAAAGTTCTTGTTTCTTATCAAATAGGTGTTAACATAGCCAAAGTGGTCTAGGTGTATAGCAGTATACCAAGGATTGTGTTTGCCGCAATATGAAACCGTAAAAGGAAACAAAATGGCTGAAGAAAAATCTGGAAATAAGTACATAGACGAAAGCGTTAATGTCGTAAAAAAATGGAAGAATAAGCGTGGTTCTTTAATCATGGCTTTACATGAAATACAAGGCGTATTCGGCTATATACCGTGGGAATCTGCACGCACCGTGGCCGAGCAGATGAATATACCTTTGGCTCGGATTTATGAAGTTCTTACTTTCTATAATTACTTCAAGCTTGAAGCACCGGGAAAAGTTATCATTTCTGTATGTGACGGCACCGCTTGCCACATCAAAGGCTCTATGAATGTTTTGGACGCCTTTAAGCAGGAATTGGGTGTTGAAGAAAATGAAACTACCCCTGACCGTTTATTCCACTTGCAAGTCGTAAGATGTTTGGGTTGCTGCGGATTATCTCCGGTTGCAGTCGTAAACGGAAAGACGTACAGCAGTGTTACCGCCGGCGATGTAAAGAACATTGTTGCCGAATGGCGCGCCAAAGAAGCCGAAACGGCGTAACTTAAAGATATAACTGGGAGATTTAAAGATGGTTGATGAAACTAAGCTTACGCCTGAGATGCAAGAAAAGCTGGCTAAAGTTGCGGCAGCCCAGAGGGAAAATCTGGAAAAAATGGCCAAAGAGCAAAAGGAGCTTGCAGAAAAGTATGACGTTCATATTTTCTGCTGTAACTCCACCAGTTGCCGTTCTGCCGGCGGAGAAAGCGTTTTGGAAGCTTTGGAAAGTGCGGTCAAAAGTAACGAACTGGAAGAAAAAGTCCGAGTTGTTAAAACCGGCTGTATGGGACTTTGTTCCTTAGGGCCGTTAGTACAGATAGAGATAAAAGGGCGTGAACCGGTTATGTATAAAAAGGTTACGCCCTTATTAGCACGTCTGATAGTTTTGGAATATGTTGCTAAGGCTATAGAGACTCCGAAGGAACAGCCTTTGGAAATATCCGAGTTCTTAAGCGAACATATTCTTCCTTTGGACATTCCGTTCTTTACCAAGCAGGAAAAGGTTGTGCTTTCCAATATGTGCAAGTCCAATCCGGAAAGCTTGGCAGAGTATGTTGCTCACGGTGGCTATCAGGCTTTGAAAAAAGTTCTGGATACCATGAAGCCGGAAGAAGTAATCGAAGAAATCAAGAAAAGCGGCTTGCGTGGCCGTGGCGGAGCGGGCTTCCCGACCGGACTTAAATGGGAGTTCGCAAGCAAAGTAACCGATACGGAAAAGTTTTTCATCTGTAATGCGGACGAAGGCGACCCGGGTGCCTATATGGACTCCTGCACCTTGGAAGGCGACCCGCACGCAGTTTTGGAAGGTATGTTAATCGGTGCTTATGCTATGGGCGCAACCACCGGTTGGTTCTATATCCGAGCCGAATATCCGTTGGCGGTAGAGCGCATGGAAAACGCCATTCGTCAGGCAAAGAAGTTTGGCTTGCTTGGCAATAATATTTTAGGCAGCGGATTTAACTTTATGGTCGAACTTAGACTCGGCGCCGGTGCTTTTGTCTGCGGTGAAGAAACTGCTTTGATGGCTTCTTTGGAAGGCAAAAGAGGTTCACCTCGTCCCCGTCCTCCGTATCCGGTAAAAAGCGGCTTGTTCGGCAAGTCTTCTTGTATCAATAACGTAGAAACTTTGGCAAACATACCTAAGATTATTGCCAAAGGCGCAGATTGGTTTGCTTCTATGGGAACGGATAAAAGTAAGGGAACAAAGGTTTTTGCTTTGACCGGACGAGTTCAAAACGGCGGTTTGGTCGAAGTCCCGATGGGAACCACAATCCGTGAAATCGTGGAAGAAATCGGCGGCGGCGTTGCCGACGGTAAAAAGCTTAAAGCGGTACAAACCGGCGGACCTTCCGGCGGACTTATTCCGGAAGACCAGATTGATTTGCAGGTTTGCTATGACCGTCTTAAAGCGGTTGGCTCAATCATGGGGTCCGGCGGTATGATAGTCATGGACGAAGATGACAGTATCGTTGACATCGCAACTTTCTATCTTGGCTTTACGGTTGATGAATCTTGCGGCAAATGCGCTCCGTGTCGAATTGGCGGCTATCAGATGTTGCAGCTTTTAAAGAAAGTTGCCGACCGAAAAGGCACCAAAGAAGACGTTGAAAAAATCAAACAGATTGCTCATGCCATGCAGAAAGCTTCTTTGTGCGGTTTGGGAATGACGGCACCTAATCCTGTTTTATCTTCGTTAAAGTTCTTCCCCGAAGAATACGAAGAAAGACTTATCAAAACCGGTTCAGATGCAGAGTAAGTAAGGAAAAAAGACATGACCATGATAAAAGCTCGTATAGATAATATTGAAGTAGAAGTCGAAGAAGGAACCACTATTCTGGAAGCGGCAGAACAGGTTCAGGTAAAGATACCTACACTTTGCAAACATCCGGATTTGTGTGCTACTGCGGCTTGCGGCATTTGTGTTGTGAAGGTAGCAGGGCGTCCGAACTTAATCCGTGCTTGCTGTACACCTTTGGATAACGGCATGGAAATTACCACTCGTGATCCGGAACTGGTTGAAGTCCGCCGTAATGTGATAGAACTCATCTTATCCAAGCACCCGAACGAATGTCTTACCTGTATCCGCAACGGCAATTGCGAATTGCAAAAGCTTTCGGCTGATTTTGGTATCCGTTGCGAAGAATATGAATCGATTGTTCCTGATTTACCCAAAGATGATTCCACCAAAAGCATTGTCTTAGACCCTCGCAAATGTATCAATTGCGGCCGTTGTGTTGAAGTATGTCAGAACCAGCAAGCCGTATGGGCTTTAAGCTTTTTGAACCGAGGCATTAGCACTCAGATTGCGGCTGCCGGCGGTATTCCTTTGGCGGAATCTCCGTGTATTAAATGCGGTCAGTGTTCTGCTCACTGCCCGACCGGAGCGATTACGGAATATGACGATACTCTGGCGGTATGGAGTGCCATAAACGACGAAAAGAAACATTGCGTTGTTCAGATTGCTCCGGCGGTTAGAGTTGCTATCGGTGAAGCTTTCGGCTTAAAGCCCGGCGAGCTTACCACCGGAAAGCTTTATGCGGCTTTGCGCCGGATTGGCTTTGATGCGGTTTTTGATACTAACTTCTCTGCCGACCTTACGATTATGGAAGAGGCTAGCGAGTTCGTAGAACGCTTTGTAAACAAGACCGCACCGCTTCCTTTGATTACCAGCTGTTGTCCGGCATGGGTTGATTTCATGGAAAAATATCATTACGACATGATTCCGTATTTCTCCTCCTGCAAATCTCCTCAGGGAATGCTTGGCGCTTTGGCAAAGACTTACTATGCCGATAAAAAAGGCATCAAGCCGGAAGATATGGTTGTTGTTTCCATTATGCCTTGTACCGCCAAAAAGTATGAGATTTCTCGCAGTAAGGATATGTATTCCAGTGGCGTTCAAGACGTTGATTATTCGCTAACGACTCGGGAAGTTGCCCGTATGTTAAAGCAATCCGGAATTGACTTCTTGGCTCTTGCCGAAGAAGAGGCTGATTCCTTGCTTGGCGAATACACCGGAGCCGGTACGATTTTCGGTTATACCGGCGGTGTTATGGAAGCGGCTTTGCGTACGGCATACTACTTTGTTACCGGCGAAGACCCGAAGGATTTGGATTTCGTCCAGACCCGTGGATTGGAAGGCATCAAAGAAGCCGAAATTGATATTAAAGGCACCAAAATCCGCATTGCGGTTGCTCACGGTACCGGAAATGTGGAAACGGTTGTCAACCGTATCCGCCATGCAATAGAGACCGGCGAAGAACTTCCGTACCACTTTGTGGAAGTTATGGCTTGTCCGGGCGGTTGTATCGGTGGTGGTGGACAGCCGACCGGCGTAACGGATAAAGTTCGCTTGGAAAGAACGGCAGGCTTGGAAAAAGACGACCATGCTCACCAAATACGTTGCAGCCATGAAAATAAAGAAGTTCAAAAGCTTTATGAGGACTTCCTTGGTAAGCCGTTAAGCGAAAAATCGCATGAGCTTTTGCATACTCATTATGTTCCCAGACCTTGTTATAAGCGTTAATAAAAACTGACGGTTATTATTCGTAAATCTTACTGGGCGTATTATAATGTTGCAAAGTATGTTAGCTGTTTTGGTGGTCATGCCTTTCATATTGGGAGGCATCTGCCTATTCGTTAAAAATCATAAATACCGTAATATTTTGGTATTTATCAATTCTGCGGTTTTAATTGCGGTATCAATTGCGTTTGCTTTTGTTAATCGAAAGGCACTGGAGTTTTCCGATGCCTCTGTGCCTTATATGGATATAAACCTGCTGATAGAAGCGGCAGATTATATCCTGTTGGCGGTAATTGCGTATTTCGGTTACATTCATAAGCATTGGGCGATTATTTTTCTGGCTGCGGCTCAGGTTGCTGTTTTAATCCTGTTCTCTACGCTGATAATTAAGCCGACCGAAGTCGTACCGTTTATTTATGCGGATAGCCTTGCGAACATAATGGTTTTGATTGTTTCCATCATTGGTTCGCTGATTTGTCTTTTTGCTATTCCTTATATGAAAAAGCATGAAGAGCATTTGCATATTGCGCCGACAAGACAGCATTATTTCTTTGCCGTTATGATAATGTTCCTTGGCTCTATGAACGGGTTGGTAGTTTCCAATAACCTTTTGCACGTTTATTTCTTCTTTGAGTTCACAAGCCTTTGTTCATTCTTGCTTATCGGCCATGACCGTACTTTTGCTGCCACCCGTAATGCTTTAAAAGCCTTATGGATGAACTCGCTTGGTGGGCTTTCTTTGCTGATTGCCGTTATTCTGTTTTATATCCAGCTTGAAACTTTTGATATCCGTTTAATTATCGAGCAATCTTTCGGCAATTCTTTATTATTGCTTCCGCTTACCATGGTTTGTTTGGCTGCGTTTATCAAAGCGGCTCAGCCTCCTTTCCAAAGTTGGCTTTTGGGAGCAATGGTTGCACCCACGCCGACTTCCGCTTTACTGCATTCCAGTACTATGGTTAAAGTTGGGGTATATTTGGCGTTAAGGTTCTCTCCTGCCTATCTGGACAGCTTCCTTGCGACTTGCATAGCCCTTTTCGGTGCTTTTGTTTTTGTCTCCAACGCATTGTTGGCAATAGGGCAGAGCAACGGCAAAAAGATTTTGGCTTATTCGACTATCAGCAACCTTGGTTTGATTTTTGCGTGTGCAGGCATCGGAACTGTTGAAGCCATTACTGCCGGAGTATTCCTGATAATTTTCCATGCTGTATCCAAAGCCTTGCTGTTCCTTTGTGTCGGTACGATAGAGCAAAGAATTGGCAGCCGTGATATTGAAGATATGCGTGGAGTATATAGGGTTATGCCAGTTACTTCCATCATTACGCTTATCGGCATTATTTCCATTATCTTGCCGCCGTTCGGAATGCTTATGGGCAAGTGGATAGCCATGGAAGCCGCTTCTGCCATCAGTCTTCCGGTTGTGGTTATTTTGGCGTTTGGCAGCTCTGCCACGGTAATTTATTGGGCAAGGTGGGCTGGCGTTTTAACCAGTTTTGATACTCACCCCAAGATAACTCCCGAACCGCAAGCCTTCCTGACTCGTTTTCCTTTGGTTGTCTTGTGTGCCTTGGCGGTAATTTTAAGCTTTTTGGCACCGTACATTTTTGACGCCATGATTATGCCGTTGGTCAGCATTTTCGGAGTAACTCCTTTTGAAATCGGCGGCGTAGGCTTGGTCGGTTATCTTGGAGCTTTCTGGGTTGCGCCTTTGTTTATCATCTTCCTGTTGGCAGTTATGTGGGCAGTTCATATCGTCCGCAAGGAAAAAGATTCCCGCAAAATAAAGCCGTTTATGTGCGGAGTTAACGGTGATGAACCGGAAACCTTTATTGGACCTATGGAAACCAAGTATCAGGTTAAGGTTTATAATTATTACTTCATGGCTTTTTGTTCCGAAGCTGCAAGCTTAAAGTGCTTTAACGTTATTGCGTTAGCGATACTTGGTTTCATGATTGGCGGAGCCATTCAGTTTTCTCAGGTTGTCGGAGGTTATTGGTAAATGATGCTGCTATATAATATTTTAATTATCATTGCGGTTTTATTGCTGACCCCGATAGCCGTTGGCTTGATTTTAGGCATTGACCGTAAAATAACGGCAAAATGTCAATCCCGCAAAGGACCTCCTTTATTACAACCGTTTTTCGATTTATTTAAGTTGTTTGGTAAAGAGCATGTAATAACCAATCGTTGGCAGTATTTCTGTACCTATATTTATTTAGTATCTGCCCAATTAGCCATAGTTTTACTATTCCTTGGCGCAGATTTACTTTTGATTTTCTTTGTGCAGGCAAGCTGTGCGGTATTTTTGGTTATCGGCGCAATGGCTGTGCCTTCTCCGTACAGTCAAATAGGAGCGCATCGAGAGCTGTTACAGGTTCTTACTTACGAGCCGCTGTTGATTTTAATTATTATCGGCATTTACATGACGACAGGGTCTTTTATGGTTGATGCGGTTTTTGCTGTTAACCGGCCGTTGCTGTATGATTTGCCGCTGATGATTGTAGTCTTAGGCTATGTTTTGACTATCAAGCTCAGAAAATCTCCGTTTGATATTGCCTCTAGCCACCATGCGCATCAAGAAATTGTCAGAGGTGTTCACACCGAATTTGCCGGCGGTAACTTTGGTATTGTTGAACTTGCGCACTGGTATGAAATCGGCTTGGCTTTATGCTTATGTATGCTGTTTTGGGCTACCAGCATTTGGGGAGCTTTAGCCGTTCTGGCAATAGCATTCTTTTTGGAAATACTGGTTGATAATATATCGGCTCGCATGACATGGAGCTGGATGCTGTTCCATGTCTGGCTGGTTGGCTTTACATTGGCCGCTATCAACCTTATTTGGCTTTATATGAGGTAGAATAAATGGACGAGACGGTAAAAAATACTAAGCCTCAAAAAAGATTGAAGCCATCTTCTGACGCATTTAAACAGGTCAGAGAAGCTAAAATAGGCTTAATCCGTAAACTGATAGCCAAAGCACGGATAAAATCTCCTTGGCTTTTGCATTTTGATTGCGGCAGCTGTAACGGTTGCGACATTGAAACCCTTGCTTGCCTTACGCCAGTTTATGATATTGAACGTTTTGGCATTATCAACGTAGGTAATCCGAAACACGCAGATATCTTACTGGTTACTGGCACGGTTAATCACCGGAACAAGAAAGTTTTAAAAAAGCTTTATGACCAGATGCCCGACCCGAAAGTCGTTGTTGCGATAGGAGCCTGCGCCTTATCCGGCGGCATTTTCCGTGAATGCGACAATGTTGTCGGCGGTGTTGACAGGGTTATTCCGGTTGACGTTTTTGTCCCCGGTTGCCCGGGAAAGCCGGAAGCTATTATTGACGGTGTAATTTTAGGCTTACAAAAATTCGTTCAAAAACAAAAAGGAGCCAAAGATGGCGATTGAAGCAGAAGACACTCCTTTAGAACAGCTGATGTGGAAAGTAGTAACCTTAAAAGAAGCAGGTTATCGTTTTCTTACGCTTACCGCATTGGAGGTTGATGAAGAAACCGCAGAGATAATTTATCATTTTGATATTAATTTGCAGATGAAAAACTTGCGGGTAAGATTCCCGAAAGGAACGAAAATCCCAAGTATTTCTCCGATATATTTTGCGGCCTTCTGGGCGGAAAACGAAGTAATTGATTTGCTTGGCATAACCTTTTCCGGCTTAAAGATTGACTATCACGGCACCATGTACCTTGACGCTGAAGACAAAGATACGGTCAAGACTCCTTTCTGCCGTTATACTTTTGTAAAAAAGGAGGCTGAATAAATGGTAAGCACGGTAATTCCTTTTGGTCCTCAGCATCCTGTGCTTCCGGAACCGGTGCATTTTAAATTAAAGATTGAAGATGAAAAGGTTGTTGACGCCATTCCGGCAGTAGGCTTTGTGCATCGTGGACTTGAATGCTTGGTGGCGAAGAAAGATTTTGTGCAAATGACGCAAGTCGTGGAAAGAGTTTGCGGCATTTGTTCGGCCATGCACGGTATGTGTTACTGCATGGGCATAGAAGAGATGATGGGGATAGAGATTCCCAAAAAAGCCGCTTTCTTGCGTACGGTATGGACAGAGCTTCACCGTATCCACAGCCACTTGCTTTGGTTCGGCTTGTATGCGGACGCTTTCGGCTTTGAAAGTTTGTTTATGCAGTTTTGGAAAATCCGTGAAAAGATTATGGATATCAACGAAGCTACTGCCGGCTCTCGGGTTATTATTTCCGTAAACGTCATCGGCGGAGTCAAAAGGGATATTTCTCCGGAACACAGACAATGGATACTTTCCACGCTTGATGAAGTCGAAGAAGCTTTAAGAGATTTGGAAAAAGTCGTTTATGAAGATTATACCATTCGGAAAAGAACCGTCGGCATAGGCGTCTTATCCAAAGAAAAAGCTTATGAACTTGGTGCTTCCGGACCTATGGCCAGAGGAAGCGGCATTGATATTGACGCTCGTTCGCTTGGCTATGCGGCTTTCCCTGATTTGGATTGGGAGCCGATAGTTGAATATGGCGGAGATTGTTTTGCCCGTGCCAAAGTCCGGTTCAGAGAGATGTTGCAATCTATCGGCTTAGTGCGGCAGGCTTTCCAAAAGATGCCCAGAGACGAAGAAATCGCCGTTAAAGTAACCGGTCGTCCGGAAGGCGAGGTTATTACCAGAGTTGAACAACCCCGTGGCGAATGTCTTTATTATCTTAAAGGCAACGGTTCCAAGAACTTGGATAGATGTCGGATTAGAACTCCGAGCTTTGCTAACTTCCCGCCGATTATGTCCATGTTGATAGGCTGTCGTTTGGCGGACGTTCCGGTTATTATCCTGTCCATGGACCCATGTATAAGCTGTACGGAAAGATGAGGTAAGCTACTATGAAAATGCTTCCGGAAATAATAAAGAACTTGTTTCGTAAAAAAGCCACTCGCAATTACCCCGCAGTTAAAAGAGTGCCTTTCCCGAATGTTAGGGGCGAGCTTGTCAACGATATAAGCCAGTGCATCTTTTGCAAAATATGCGAAACGAAATGTCCCGCAAATTGTATCGAGATTGATAAAGACAAACGTACTTGGACTTATGACCCTATGGAATGCGTTTATTGCGGTATTTGCAGTGAAAGCTGCCCCAAAAAGTGCCTTTCGCATAAACCGGAATACCGTCCTCCGATGACAAAAAGACAGGTTATAACCCTGCGAGGAAAACCGTTGCCGCCAAAGCCTGCACCGGAAGAAAAAAAGTCGGATACTGATACGTCTTCATAATGGTTTAACTTTTATGTGTTTTGCTAAGCAAACTTTGTTTTTGATAATTTCATAAGAGGGAGTTTTAATATGGAATACAAAGCAACAATGAAAATGATGGACGGTAATGAAGCCGCTTCTTCTTCTGCATACCGTTTAAACGAAGTCGCCGTAATCTACCCGATTACTCCTTCTTCCAATATGGGTGAAAACTCTGATGATTGGGCTGCCAAAGGAGAGAAAAACATTTTCGGAGAAGTTCCCTTGGTTTATGAAATGCAGTCCGAAGCGGGAGCTATCGGCGCAGTTCACGGTGCATTACAGGCGGGAGCTTTAGCAACAACCTTTACCGCCAGTCAAGGTTTGCTTTTGATGATTCCGAATATGTACAAAATCGCCGGAGAGCTTTCTTCTTTTGTTATGCACGTTGCGGCTCGTTCGGTTGCTACTCACGCCTTGTCGATTTTCGGCGACCATTCAGACGTTATGGCTTGCCGGCAAACCGGTTTTGCAATGCTTGCTTCAGACTCGGTGCAGGAAGCTCATGATATGGCGGCAATAGCCCAGTATGCTACCTTGATTTCTCGGGTGCCGTTCCTGCATTTCTTTGACGGTTTCCGTACTTCTCATGAAATTAACAAAGCTTATTATTTAAGCGACGATGATTTAAGAGCTTATATGGAAGGACTTCCTGTTAACGCTAATCAGGAAAGAGCAATGACGCCGGATAAACCGATTATTCGTGGTACCGCCCAAAATCCTGACGTGTTCTTCCAGATAAGAGAAGCCTCCAATCCTTATTATGATGCCGTACCGGAAGCGGTTGAAAAAGCTTTCGCCAGATTTGCCGAAATTACCGGCCGTAAGTATGGCTTGGTTGAGTATACCGGAGCCGAAGATGCCGAACATATAATTGTGATTATGGGATCTGGTGCAGAAACTGTTTCCGCTACCGTAGATTATTTGAACAAGCAGGGCGCAAAGCTTGGAGTTATAAAGATTCATCTTTATCGCCCGTTCCCGGTTGAAGCTTTCTTGAAAGCTCTTCCTTCTACGGTTAAGACAATCTCCGTTCTTGACCGTACCAAAGAGTCCGGTTCTATCGGTGAGCCTTTATTCCTTGATGTTGTTGCCGCTTTGGCTGATACGGAAACTTCCTTACAGCCGAAAGTATTTGGCGGACGTTATGGTCTTTCTTCCAAAGAGTTTACTCCTGCTATGGCAAAAGCCGTATTTGATAATGCCGCATCTGCCGACCCGAAGAAGCACTTTACCGTAGGCATCAATGACGATGTTACCAACCTGTCTCTTGCTTATGACGAAAGCTTTGATATTGAAAGCGATGACGTAAAGAGAGCTGTATTCTTTGGTTTGGGTTCTGACGGAACGGTTGGTGCGAACAAAAACTCGATTAAGATTATCGCCGCTGACGGAGATTTTTACGGTCAAGCCTATTTCGTATATGACTCAAAGAAATCCGGTGCGATGACAACCTCTTACTTGCGCTTTAGCAAAGAGCCGATTAAAGCTCCGTATCTTATTTCTCAGGCAGGATTTGTTGCGTGTCATCATTTCCCGTTCTTGGAAAAGATTGATATGTTGGCAAGCGCAAAACCCGGAGCCGTATTCCTGATAAATGCTCCGTTTGAAAAGGAAGAAGTATGGGATAACCTGCCCATCGAGGTTCAGGAAGAAATTATCGCAAAAAATATAAAGCTTTATGCCATTGATGCAATTAAAGTTGCCAAAGAATCCGGCATGGGGCGCCGCATTAACACTATAATGCAGACTTGCTTCTTTGCTATCTCCGGAGTTATTCCCAAAGATGAAGCAATTGCCGATATTAAGAAAGCGATTGAAAAGACTTACGGCAAGAAAGGCGCAGAAATTGTTCAGCACAACATTGCCGCCGTTGATATGGCTTTAAGCTATTTGCATGAGATACCGGTCCCCGAAGCTGCCAATTCAAAGCTTTGCCGTATGTGTGATTTGCCGGCGGAAGCTCCGCAGGTTGTCCATGATGTTACGGCTAAGATTATTGCCGGCAAAGGCGACAGCCTTCCGGTAAGCGCATTTGGCTTTACGGCTGACGGAACTTGGCCGGTTGGAACTGCCAAATATGAAAAACGCCGTATTGCGGTTGACCTTCCGATTTGGGACAACGAAACCTGTATCCAGTGCGGTAAGTGCGCTATGGTTTGTCCGCACGCGGCTTTAAGAATCAAAGCTGTTTCAAATGAATTGTTAAAGGACGCTCCCGAAGGTTTCCGCTCCGCTTCTTACAAAGGTAAAGAGTTTGAAAATACCGATTTTATTGTTCAGGTAGCTCCCGAAGATTGTACCGGTTGTACGCTGTGCGCACGGGTTTGTCCGGCTAAATCCAAGGCTAACCCTGACCGTAAAGCTTTGAATATGGAGCCTGCGGCCGAACATATGACCGAAGAGCAGAAGAACTTTGATTTCTTCCTTGCTTTGCCGGAAGTCGACCGAACCAAAGTTGATTTAAAACTTCCGAAGTTTGTTCAGATGATGGAACCGTTGTTTGAGTTCTCCGGAGCTTGTGCCGGTTGTGGTGAAACTCCGTACATCAAGCTTATGACCCAGCTTTTCGGCGACCGTTCTTTGATTGCCAATGCTACGGGTTGTAGCTCTATTTACAGCGGTAACCTTCCGACCACGCCGTTCACGACCAACAAAGAGGGTAGAGGACCTACTTGGAACAACTCCTTGTTTGAAGACCCTGCCGAGTTTGGTTTGGGTATGCGCTTTGCCGTTTTGTTTAAAAAGAACCAAGCCGAAAACCTTTTACGGGCTTTGGAAGCTGATTTAGGCAAAGAAACCGTAGATGCTTTGATTTCTGCTCCGCAAGAAACCGAAGCTGATTTCAAGGCTCAAAGAGACCGTGTCGAAGCCTTAAAGGCCAAGCTTCCTTCAATTAACAAGCCGGAAGCTCGTTCTTTGGCAGAACTTGCCGACTATCTGGTAAACAAGAGTGTTTGGATATTCGGTGGCGACGGTTGGGCTTATGATATTGGTTACGGCGGTTTGACCATGTTTTACATTCCGGCCATAACGTAAATATTTTGGTTATGGACACGAACGTTTACTCCAACACCGGAGGACAGCAGTCCAAAGCTACCCCGATTGGTGCGGCGGCGAAGTTTGCAGCTAACGGTAAGAATATTCCAAAGAAAGATTTGGGACTTATTGCTATGGCTTCCGGCCGTGCTTATGTTGCACAGGTTGCCTTGGGAGCAAAGGATACCCAGACTATTCAGGCTTTCCGTGAAGCGGAATCTTATAACGGTCCGTCCATTATCATTGCTTATGCCCATTGTATTGCCCATGGCTATGATTTAAGCGATGGCCTTGAGCATCAGAAAATGGCGGTAGAAACAGGGCTTTGGCCGTTGTATCGTTATGATCCTCGCCGCAGGGAAGAGGGCTTGAATCCGTTGCAGTTGGATTCCAAAGCACCGTCTCGTCCTATAGCCGAATTTATGGATATTGAAAATCGTTTCCGTATGGTACAAAAGCAAAATCCGGAACGCTATGAAGAGTTGGTTAAGGCCGCTCAGGCAGAAGTTGATTACCGGCGCTCTCTGTACGAATACATGGCAGGAGAGGCAAACAAAACGGAGTAATGAATGCGAAAGAAGGCTGACGATACCATTTATTTAACCGGTATCGGTAACGGGGAAAAAAGATTAAGGGAATTAGCGGCAGAGCTTTCCCTTCCCCTGTGGCCTTCCGAAGCAAAGCCTTTTGTTACGGTGGAAACGTTGGCAAAAGGCTTTCCTCCTAAGCTTATTATCGGAGTTCCCAAAGCAACTCCGCAAGATGAAATAGATAACTTCACATCTACGCCGGTTAAGTATTTTATTGATACAATTTTGCCGGCTTCCCGCATTCAAGAGTTCATAGAAGAGGTTGCCAAAGACACCTCTTCCAAAGAGATGACTTTCTTGCTTTCCAACGAGACTGTTTACTACAAAGACGCCGCTATGACGTTTGTAAACAGCCTTATTCGGCGGGGTATTTTAAATCCTGATGCCAAAGACGACATTCGTATATCTCTGCATGAAGCTATGGTTAATGCGCTTATTCATGGCAACCTTAATTTAAGCAGCTCCAATCGAGACACCGCCTATGATTTGGAAAAGTATTTCATAGAGGTAGAGCGAAGGGTAAACTCTGATTTCTATAATGACCGAGGCATAGAAATCATTACCACATGGAACAATAAGAACCTGCAAATCCGGATTATCAATGACGGCAAGGGCTTTCATGGCTCGGTTTTAACCACACTTCCGGACAGAAAAGCTAAATCAGGCAGAGGCTTATTGCTGATTGCCATGGTTGCCGATTCCTGCGTTCTTGACCGTAATGGGCGGGAAATAGTTATATCTTTTGAACTGGACGAAGATATCAAAGAACAGCTTTTTAACGGCAAGTATAAACTTCATGGTTCCAGCATTCGGGAAATCGGCAGCCCCTTGGAAAACAGCAAAGTTTTGGTCATTGATGAAGACAAAGACAAACGCCAAATTACCGAAAGTCTTCTTTTGCTTATGGGTGTTGAAAGCATAGAAAAAGTTTCCACAATCAAAGAAGCTTTAAGTAAAGCGGAAATATTTAAGCCTCATATTATAATAATTGATGTAACTTCAAAGAATTATGATAAATTACGCCTGCTCAAAGAAAGTAAATATTTCAAAGATATCCCTATATTAGTTGAAACCGGCAATAATTCCCGAGAATCTCGTGATAAGATATTTCCATTTGGTGCAACAGATTTTATAACCAAGCCGTTTAATCCTTTAGAGTTCTTTACCAGAGTTAAAGTTCATTTAGAAAACCGTATTTTGGCGGAAAAGACGAGTGAGCATCTTGTCCGTTTGGAAAACGAACTTAACGCCGCCCAACAAATGCAGCTAGAACTTTTCCCTTCAAATAAAAAGATTACGGATATAAGTAAAAAATATAATATTTGTATCAATCATTACTTTAATTCTTCTTCTGAATTAGGGGGAGATATATGGGGTATCCAAGATATCGGAGATAAAATCGCTATTTATTCTTGCGATTTTTCCGGACACGGAGTATCTGCGGCTATAAATACTTTTCGTTTACATACGATATTAGAGCAAAACCCGATAAATAATTATCCTTTACCTGCGGATTATTTAACCATGCTTAATAATCGGCTTTTGGTTTTGCTTCCCCGAGGTCAGTTCGCAACTTTTTTCTTGGGTATTATTGATTTTGCGGCTTCGGAAATGGTTTATTCCGTATCAGCCAGTCCTCGCCCGTTTCTTGGAACTTTTAATGGCGAGATTAACACCTTGAAAGGTTCTGGGCTTCCTTTGGGAATAAGCGGAAATGCCGTTTATGATAATTTGCGCATTCCGTTTAAAGAAGGCGAGTTCCTTTTTGTTTATAGCGACGGATTAAGTGAAAGCGTAGCAAAAAACGGCAAAGATATTCTTGGGGAAGAGGGCTTGCGTCAGCTTGTTCGGGATAACCTT
Organism: Alphaproteobacteria bacterium; assembly: GCA_017507765.1. Taxonomy (GTDB): domain Bacteria; phylum Pseudomonadota; class Alphaproteobacteria; order CACZRW01; family CACZRW01; genus RGIG5556. The sequence continues at coordinate 16,817 of JAFWAG010000011.1, forward strand.
AGCCCGCAAGGATGCCAAAAAGACTTCAACCGTATAGTCGATGCTTTGTTCAGGTTTTCCACCTATCCGCCGTCTGACGATATGAGTGCTTTTATGATAAGCCGTAAGTAAAGAAAATACCGCAATCACGGTTTACTAAGCCGTCTTTTTTCTTTTCCACCTTAATACAGCCAATCCCCAAATACTTGTCAGAATACAAGAAGATATAATACCGACTTTTGCCATATCCTGCATATCAATGCTATCGAATGCCAGCTTGCTGACGAACAAGCTCATCGTAAAGCCGATACCGGATAATATCGAGACACCGTATATATGGCGTAATCCAACCGACTCTGGGAACTGGGCAATTTTCATTTTCAACAGGATATAGGTTGAACCGAAGATACCTATTTGTTTGCCGAAGAAAAGCCCCAAAGCAACGCCAAGAGAAATCGGCGAAAGCAAATCCTCTGCCGAAAGACCTCTAAAGTCAACGCCGGCTTCGGTAAAGGCGAAAATAGGCAGAATCATAAAGTTCACCCACGGAGTAAATAAGCGTAGGTTATCCTGTAAGGGGTATACAACCTTATTATCATTTATGGTACATTTGAATGGTATTGCAAGGCCAAGGATAACTCCGGCGATAGTGGTATGAATACCGGCTTCATGGAAAGTTCCCCAAAGCAATGCCCCAAGAAGCGCATAAAAGAAAAAGCTGGAAATCTGGAGCAGATTAAGAAGCACAAATCCCAATATAATAATGCAAGACAGACCAAGCGGCATCAGAGAGATATCACTGCCATAGAACAAAGCGATAATGATTATGGAGCCAAGGTCGTCAAATACGGTGATTGCCAGCAAGAATATTTTGACGGTTGGGTCAATGGCTTTCCCTGCCAGCGCAAGAATACAAACCGCAAAAGCAATATCGGTAGCACAAGGAATAGCCCACCCATGCAGATAAGTCGGGTTATTAAAGTTTATGGCAATATAAATAAGTGCCGGTACCAACATACCGCAAGCGGCGGCAAGCAAAGGCGTAAATATTTGTGAAGGCTTGCGCAGGAAGCCGTCCACCATTTCTCTTTTCAATTCCATACCGATATTGAAAAAGAAGAAAACCATCAGCACGTCTTTTACGACGGTATCAAAGTTTGCGGAAAAGGAAAAGGTTCCCCAAGATATTGCCATTTTATCGGAAACAAATCCTTGATACCATGAAGATAGGGGGGAATTAGCAATAATTACCGCAATGAACGCAGCCAGAAGCATAACGATACCGGCAGAAGTTTCCTGACCGAAAAATATTTTACTGCTTCTTGATAAAGAACTTACAAACTTTGGTTGTGTCATAACAACTATTATCCCTTTTTACGCAAACAAAGATGGATAATAGAAAGTTCAAAAATAAAATGCAATAAGACAATAACATAAGATGTATATTAATTAAGTTATCTTATTTTTATTCTATGATAGCAATAAGACGTCGCAAACATAGTCGCTCCTATGGCTGACATAGCAAACGGAAGCATAGAAGACACTCCCGCTGCGGTAACCGCTACGGTACCCAAACTGCCAAGCCCAAGAGATATCAAAGCATTCGGAAATGCTGTTTTTGCGGCTATGCTGTCACTGGAATCTCTTAAAGCGGCGCCAAAACCGACAATAGCGCCGGCGGCAACCAAGCCGGGCAGGGGAGACATAACAAGGTAAGAACTTGCCAATCCTGCTGCTGCAATCACGCCAGACCATAACAATATAGCTCCGGTTCTGCCGACAATGCCGTTCCCCGGACGTAAAGAGCTTGCCAGACCATGCAAAGCATTTTTGCGGTCAGCTTTTCTATATGTATAGTTGTCCGCTATTTTCTTAGCTTCTTCTTTGGTTACGGATGGTTCGTTACGCAAAGCCATTTTCATCACTCCTTAGCTATATCTTATCAAGTATCCTCAGAATACCATAAAATAATTACCTAGGCAAGAACTTTTTGGTTATAAGTTTGTCTACAAAACAAAAGCAGGGTTATCAAAAAGCTTAGCTTTGCAATTCGGTGTGATTGTGGTATGGATAATCATCAATTAATTCCAACAAAAGAGGATATTATGGAAAGCCACGTTTCTAATCCCAATCTCCCTCCTGTTCCCGGAGCCGCAAAGCCGGAAGTTTCTGCGGTAAAAAGGCATTTTCTTGCGCTTAAAGAATATATGAATGCCAGCATTATCGGTCAGGAAGATTTAATAGAAAGGCTTTTAATATCTTTGCTTGCCGACGGTCATTTATTGGTTGAAGGCGCTCCGGGTCTTGCCAAGACAAAGGCACTTAAACGTCTTTCGGAAGCATTGGAAGGTGAAAGTCAAAGAATCCAGTTTACACCGGACTTACTTCCTGCGGATATTACCGGCAGTGATATTTATCATCCGGAAACCGGTAAGTTTTCTTTCCAACCCGGACCGATTTTCCACAATCTTGTTCTGGCCGATGAAATCAACCGCGCTCCGGCAAAGGTGCAGTCTGCGCTTTTGGAAGCCATGGCAGAGCGGCAAGTTACCGTAGGCGGTCAAACCTATCTTTTGCCGCAGCTTTTTATGGTTATGGCGACCCAAAACCCTATAGAGCAAGAGGGTACATATCCTCTGCCGGAAGCTCAGCTTGACCGTTTTTTGATGTATGTCAAAATTGACCAACCGAATATAGAGGCGGAACGTCAGATTTTGAAACTTGTTCGGGAAGAAAACATGAATGCTGGCAGGATTAACAGTTTCAAGCCAATGGCTCAAGATATTGTTTTCTCCGCCCGTCGGGAAGTTATGGACGTTTATTTATCTCCGTCCTTGGAAGAATATATTGTTCAGTTGGTTATGGCGACTCGCAATCCCGCTCCTTATGGCGAAAAGCTTGCTAAGTGGATAAACTTTGGCGCCAGCCCCAGAGGAACGATAGCCTTGGATAGATGTGCCAGAGTCCGTACTTGGCTTGCCGGCAGAGACTTTGTTATGCCGGAAGACGTTCATGCGGTTGCTCATGATGTTCTTCGCCACCGTATTATTCTTACGTTTGAGGCGGAAGCCGAAGGAATAACGACCGACAGCTTCCTTGATGTTTTGTTAAGCAGAGTACCGTTGCCATAATTGGTTTTCGGGGATTTCCTTTTGCAGGTGCGGTATGTTTGGCTGGAAGAATATTTTTCCCACTGCGGATAAAGAAAAAAGCTCTTGGGGCGAAGGCATAATTGTCTCGTTGGCAGAGCTTATTGCCGAACAAAAGCATTCTTTCGGCATTATGGGAGCTTCTCGGAAAAAGGTTCATACCGCCTCGGGCGGCAGTTTTCGTTCTCCGTTTCGGGGCAGGGGAATGGAGTTTGATGAAATCAGGGAATATAAAAGCGGCGACGATATCCGCACCATAGACTGGAAAGTAACCGCCAAACTCGGCAAGCCGTTTACCAAGCTTTTTCATGAGGAGAGAGAACGCCCGCTTTTCCTTTTGGTTGATATGCGTCCGAATATGCGTTTTGGCACCAAAGTCGCCTTTAAGTCTGTGATAGCCGCCAAAGCCGCCGCTTTAATTGCGTGGAGCGGCAAAGAAGTCGGAGATAAAATCGGCGGTATAGTTTTTTCCGCCAGTAAATATGTTCGTTTAGAGCCGCACCGTCAACGCCGCCGTCTTTTGGGATTTTTGCAGGCAATCACCGATGCTTCCGGAGACAGCGCACCCAAAGGAGGCACCTCTCTTGCCGAAGCTTTGGGAGAAATGCGTCGGGTTGCTCGTATGGGCGGCGTAGTTTTTGTTATCAGCGATTTTTATGATTTTAATGACGAGGCCAAAAAACAGCTTACGTTAATTTCTGCGCATTGCGATGTTGTGTGTGTATATGTTGCCGATCATTTGGAAGATACCCCGCCTCCGGCCGGAGTATACAGAGTAAGCGACGGTTCGTCTCAAAGTATAACTTTTAACGCCGGAGACAGCCGTTGGCGTGAAGAATATCAGGAACTTTTCAGCCTCAGAAAGAAAAATGTCGAAAGCTTCTGCGCTCGCCGAGGAGCAATTTTTGTGGAAGTCTTTACGGACAGTGATGTTCCGGCGGTTTTGCGGTCGGCAATGCGTAAAAAGCGGAGGAAAGACAATGGAACCTGATATGTTGGCAGGATTAAGGGACGTACATCTTCCGGAAGCCGTAGATAGTTATTGGTGGCCGCCTGCCATAGGCTGGTGGATTTTACTGGCGGTTGTTTTGTTGCTCCCTCTTGTTATTAAGATTATCCATTGGCAACGGATTCGCAGTGCCAAGTATTATGCTTTAAGGGAAATGGATAAATATGTGCTTGAGTATGCGGATAATCCCGCTCGCTTTGCCCAAGAAATATCTGTACTTTTGCGCCGCATTGCTATTTTAAAATACGGCAAAGATGAAGTTGCTTCTTTGTCCGGAAATGACTGGGTTGCCTTTTTGGTTAAAACCGGAGACCTGAAAATCAAAAAAAGCTTGGCTATGCTGTTTGCTTTTGCGCCTTATTCCCGCCCGCAGAAACTTGCTCCGCAAAGCGTTGCGGATTTAAAAGATGCGGCTACGCAGTGGATAAGGAAAAATACATGAAAAAGCTATTACTTTTTCTTTCGGTATTTTTATTCCAGCTAACGGTAAATAAAGAAGTAAATGCTTCCGAAGATACATTTGTACAGGTTTCGGTTTCTCCTTCGCCTGCCTTTGTAAACTCGCAAATTAAGTATACCTTAAAGCTTTATGACCGTATCGGGATTATCAGCTCTCATATTACCCCGCCTTCAATGCCGGGAGTAGAGTTCCGTCAGCTTGGTAAAGAACGCCGCTACATTGAAAACTATCAAGAGCAAGATTATCTGGTTTTGGAATGGCAATATGCCTTTTTTCTTCCTTCTGCCGGAACATTTTCAATCATTCCGCCTCGCTTGTCCGGAGAAAGCAACGGCAAAGTCATAAGCGGCGAACCGGAGTTCTATACGAAAAGAGGGCTGATTAATCCTACCCCTTTTAAAAATATGACTTTTGAAAAATCCGAACAAATATATTTAAAAGGACAAAAGTTATCCGTTACGGTGCTTCCGTTACCTGAAAAGCAAAACCTATTTGTTGCGGACAGTATGTCATTGGTTGAAAGTTGGACGCCGTCTTCCGGAGAAGTAAAAAACGGTGAAACCTTAACCCGTACGTTTACTTTAAATGCCAGAGGAGCCAATCCGAAAAGTATGCCAAGCTTGCTTCCTCCGGCACCCGAAGGGATAAAATCGTTTGCCGGAAAACCTGTTTTGCATCTTAATGTTAAGGATAAAGATACATATGTTAAGATTCTGCAATCAATAGTTTTTGTTCCGGATTCTGACGGAGCGTATACTTTTCCGGAGTTTACTTTTTCTTGGTTTAACAGCAGGGAAGGAAGGGAAGAAGAAATATCGTTTCCTCCTTTCAAAGTCAACCTTTATTCTGCCAAAGAAAGCGAAGATGCAATCCTTCCGGCTCAGCAGTATGAGGAAGAGCGTCCTTTTTATGCTGATTACGGCATCTATAAGTGGTTTTCGTCTTTGGATAAGGACAGCTTACAAGAAACCGTTTTTCTGGTAATCTTTGTGGTGCTTTTGTTGGAACTTCTGGTTGTCAGGATTCGCAAAAGATTAAGGAATAAAAGAAAATGACGGCCGCCTCATCAGAAGAAATGCCCCAAGAAATCTTTTTTGAATTCACCCGCATCGGCAATGTTGTAAAGGTCTCGGCAATTGATGCCAAAAGCGGAACCGAGGTGTCTTTTGTGGCTCCGGCTTCTACACCGTTAGACGCTTTAAAATTGATGGGCAGACAAAAACTTGCTTACGTTTTGCGGAAAAACGCTATAAAATAAGATAAAAATAGAATAAAAAAGCATAAAAAATATAGCAGAATCTATTGATACGATTGGCTATATGTTGTAGCATCGCTCGACTTAAAACAGTTAAGAGGGGATTATGGCAAATAAAACTATTGCTTTAGCTTCGGATCACGCTGGTTATCCGCTAAAGGCGGTGCTAGCGAAAGTTTTAAAAGAGCTTGATTACGAAGTTTTGGATTTTGGCACCCAAAGTACAGATTCTGTTGATTATCCGGATTATATTGTTCCTCTTGCTGGCGCCATAAAGGAAGGCAAAGCCTTTGCCGGAGTTTTGGTTTGCGGCAGTGGTATGGGAATGTGTATGGGGGCGAACCGTTATCCTTTTATCAGGGCTGCTTTAATCCGCACCATTGAAGACGCTTTGCTTTCACGTCAACACAATGATGCGAATGTTGCTGTTTTTGGCGGCAGAGTTACTTCGGACAAAGATGCCGTTGATGCTTTGAAAGTATTTTTGACCACTCCGTTTATGGAAGGTCATCATACCCCCCGAATTGAAAAATTAACCAATCTTCCGCGCTAGCGGTTGCAGGAGGACGTAGATGCCGTGTATGTGCCGTAATAACCATGGATTTTTCAGCAAAGATTTAGCCTCTGACGATGCAGAGATTGCCGCCGCCATAGAGGCAGAGCTTAACCGTCAGCAGAATCAGATAGAGCTTATCGCTTCGGAAAACATTGTTTCCAAAGCGGTTTTGGAGGCTCAAGGTTCTGTATTTACCAACAAATATGCCGAAGGTTATAGCGGTCGCCGTTACTATGGCGGCTGTGAGTTTATGGACGTTGCCGAGACTCTGGCTATCGAGCGAGCCAAAAAGCTTTTTAATGCAGAGTTTGCGAATGTTCAGCCTCATTCCGGCGCCCAAGCCAACGGAGCCGTTTTGCTTGCCTTGTTGCAGCCCGGAGACACCTTAATGGGTATGAGCATTTCTGCCGGAGGTCATTTGACGCACGGCGCAGCTCCGGCGATGTCGGGTAAATGGTTTAACGCAGTTCAGTATGGAGTGCGTCAGGATACGGCATTGATTGACTATGACGAAGTTGAAAAACTTGCCTTGGAAAATAAGCCGAAGTTAATCATTGCCGGCGGTTCTGCTTATCCCAGAATTATTGATTTCAAGCATTTCAGAGAAATTGCCAACAAAGTAGGTGCTATGTTTATGGTTGACATGGCTCACTTTTCCGGCTTGGTGGCGGCTGGTATCCACCCCAATCCTTTGGAATACGCAGATGTAGTAACCACCACCACGCATAAGACCTTGCGAGGTCCCAGAGGCGGTATGATTCTGACCAACAATCCGGATTTGGCAAAAAAGATAAACTCAGCTGTTTTCCCAGGTTTACAAGGCGGACCTTTAATGCACGTTGTGGCGGCTAAGGCGGTTGCTTTTGGAGAAGCTTTGCGGCCTGAGTTTAAGACCTATGCGGAAAATGTCGTTGCTAATGCCAAGACTTTGGGCGAAGTCTTAAAAGACCGAGGCTTTGACTTAGTTTCCGGCGGTACGGATACTCATATGGTTTTGGTCGACTTACGTCCGAAAAAGCTTACCGGCAACATAGCCGAGCAGAGTTTAGAGCGCGCTCATATGACCTGTAATAAAAACGGGATACCGTTTGATCCGGAAAAGCCGGCGGTTACTTCGGGTATTCGTTTGGGAACTCCGGCGGGTACTACCCGTGGCTTTAACCAAAACGACTTCAAAGACATTGGCGAGATGATAGGCGATGTTTTGGACGGTTTGGCAGCCAATCCTACAGACAATCATGTTATTGAGAATATTGTTAAAGAAAAAGTAATAGAACTTTGCAATAAATGTCCTATTTATAGGTTTTCCACGGAAAAGGAGAAATAAAGATGCGTTGTCCGTTTTGCAGTTATGATGATACACAGGTAAAAGACTCTCGCCCCAGCGAGGATAATGCCGCGATAAGGCGCAGAAGGTTTTGCCCTTCCTGCGGGTCGCGTTTTACCACTTTTGAAAGGGTACAGCTCAGAGAGTTAACGGTTGTTAAAAAGAACGGTTCTCGTTCCATATTTGATAGGGAAAAATTAGCTCGTTCTCTTCAGATTGCGGTCAGAAAGCGTCCTGTTGATCCGGAAAGAGTAGAAAGAATTATCAATGGCATTCAACGCCGTTTGGAAAGTTCCGGCGAAACGGAAATCCAGTCTGCCAGCATTGGCGAAATGGTAATGGAAGCATTATCCGCTTTGGACAAAGTTGCGTATGTGCGTTTTGCTTCGGTTTACAAAGATTTTCGTGAAGCCAAGGATTTTGGGGCTTTTGTCGGTAAAATAGATGATAGTGATACGGTTTTAGAGGACGATTAAATGTTTACAGGAATAGTTACCGATGTAGGAGAAATAAAAAGCGTAACCAGAGCGGGAGATGCTATTTTTGAGATTTATACCGCTTATGATGCCGCAGATATTTCCATTGGCTCCTCCATTTCCTGCAACGGAGTATGCCTTACCACGGTTCGCCATGGTATCAGCGAAGGTCGCAATTGGTTTGCGGTTACTGCTTCGGCGGAAACGCTTTCCAAGACGTCTTTATCTTCGTGGACTACGGGCAGCAAAGTCAATTTGGAGCGTTCCTTGCGCATGGGCGATGAAATGGGCGGCCACATTGTAACCGGCCATGTTGACGGAGTGGTAGAAGTTGTCAATATGTATCCGGAAGGAGACTCTATCCGCTTTGTTTTTAAAGTTCCGGAGCATTTAAAGCATTACATTGCGCCCAAAGGCTCGGTTGCAATTGACGGAGTATCTTTGACCGTAAATGAAGTTATTGATGACACGTTTGGCGTCAATATTATTCCGCATACTCAAAGGGTTACGACTTTTGGCATAATGAATGTTGGCTATAAAGCGAACTTGGAAATAGATATTTTGGCACGTTATATCGCCCGTATCTTTGGAAAGTAATTTGAAAGCTATCGGTATGAAAGGTCGGTAATCATGGCAAGTAAACTTATGATTCTGGAGAACCGATAATAAATTGTTTTAAACTATTGGCAATAAAGAAAGGACTTGGCCTATGAAGGCTGACAATCGTCAACGTATGAGCAACGCTCGTCTGGCTGCGGTTCAGGCACTTTACCTGTATGATTTAGGGGACAACACCGCAGATGAAATTATGCTTTCTTTCATTACCGGCCAGCTTGGCAGTCAGGTAATTGAAGAAAATCCGGAAACGGGAGAAGAAAAGTTTGTAAATATAGCCCACAGTGATGAGCCGTTATTTAAAAAGATATTCAAGTATGCGGTTGATAATCAAAAGCAGATTGATGAAATTATTTCCTCATCGTTAAGTTCCGATTGGCCGGAAGAACGTTTGGAAATGGTTTTGAAGGCGATTTTACGTTCCGGTATCAGTGAAATGTATAAAAGAACGGAAGTCGACGCTCCGATTATTATTTGCGAGTATGTTGATATTGCCGGCTCTTTTTATAACCAAGGACCGGAAAGCCGTTTGGTAAATGCCGTGTTGGACAGAGTTGCCAAGATTATTAAGCCTCAAACAACCGACAAATAAACCTATAAAAATAAAAGGAAAAAATGAAAAAAGTACTGGTCGCCATTTTATTTTTCTTTGCCTCATTCGGAGCTTTTTACGCTTACGGAGCTATTTCCGGTTCAGATGAAGAAGAAAACTCTGCTTCGACGAAAAAAAGTATCACGGATAGAACCGAGATAATAGACGTTGATCCTTTTGTTATTTCTATCATTCTTGACGGCCGTCTGGTTCGCACTTTAAACATTGCCGTTCGGATAGTTCTTCCCCGCTCTTCTGCGGGAGAGTTAAAGAAAAAGATGCCGGCAGTGCGCAACATCATCAACCGAGACTTTTACGCTTATTTTCCGAAGCATATAAAGGAAAGCCCGTTGGTCGTTGACTTAGAGCCAGCAAAGCGGAAAGTTTTGCAAAGCCTTCACAAAGAGCTTGATTTAACTTCGATTGATGAAGTTTTAATTCGTTATTTTTATGCCCGCTAAGCAATAATATTTTCTTTATTGCTGAGGCGGCCAGCCGATAGCTTGCGAAACAATCACTTCATCGTCATCTATATTTAAAATCTCTGCCACTTTCTTTTTATCAAAAAATCCTCGGACAATGTTGTTAAGCCCTCTGGAAGTGGCATATAATCCGACATTTTGATAAGCAGAGCCGGCTTCCATTGCCGAATAATCTTCTTCCGGACCGGTAAATACAAGATGCACCGGAACATCTTTAGCATAATCCTGCGTAGCGAATATAAAACGCATATCTTTTGGATAAACTTGAGAAAGATTTAGGCGTAATGGATTATAAAGCCATACGCCGTCCGCCCGAAAAACATATACGTTCATAGTGTTTTTCCCCCTTGCCATAGGAATTGTACGTTTTCCTTGGTCATGGGACACACCGTAAGCGGCATATAAAACTTCGCTTAAGGTTTGGTCATCAATAGGACGCGGCGAAAAAGCTCTTGAGGAATGACGTTCGGAGATAACGTCCATCAAAGGCCTTCCTCCGCTGATAGCCGGAGCGGGCAGGGGATAAGTAACCTCTTGAGCATTTGCACTAAAACTTAATGCCGAGGCAAAAAGAGCAACAGCAAACAATTGTTTCATTGATACCTCCTTAAAGTGTTCATTCATGAAAAAGATAGTATTCTTTCTCTAAAACAAAATCCAGCTATTAATAAGTTAAGAAATATATAATGCTTAGGAAGTAAATAAATAGCTATTACTACTATTCTGCGGAGATTATTACTATGGCTTGGGCTTTGGGATAATCATCGCTTAGGGTAATATTTAAACGGGCAGAATAGCCCTCGGGAGTGAGTTCTTTTAACCTTCGGGCGGCTCCGCCATAAAGGTTCAATATCGGCTGACCGGAGGGCAGGTTGACAACTTCAATATCTTGCCAAGATACTTCCTTTGCTATACCGGTTCCCAAAGCTTTGGAGCAAGCTTCCTTTGCCGCAAATCGTTTTGCATAAGTACTGACAAAAGATTTTTGATTGGCTGCTCTGTTATTTGCTTTCATTTTTTCATTTTCGGTAAAGACACGGTTTATAAAACGTTCACCGAAATGATTTATGGCTTTTTCAATCCGCCTTATATCTATGTAATCGTTGCCAATACCGATAATCATGCTCGTTTTACCGAATTAACCACCGGACAGGTGCGCAATACATCAATGACATCTTCCAAGTGCTGAGCATCTTTTACTTCCAAATCAACCTGCATTTCAAAAAAGCCGAAAGTACGGTTGACGATGTTCAAGTTGCTGATATTGCTTTTTGCTTTTGCCACGGTTGTTGAAATCAAGCCCAAAGTTCCCGGTTTGTCGACTAAAACCAAGTTAACTCTTCCTGTATACTTTCTTTCTCCGGCTTCCGAAGAAAGCGGAGCAGAGTAATCTTCATTCCAGTCTACGTCCATCCACCTTTCCGGTTCGGAAGAGAACTTGTCCAAAACTTTACAGCTTAGCTTGTGAATTGTAACTCCTTTGCCGGTGGTAATGATACCGACAATCCTATCCCCTGGAACCGGATGGCAACAACGAGCAAAATATATCGCCATATTAGGAATAAGTCCTTTAATCGGCATACGGTCTTTGCGTTCGCTTTTGACTACTCTTTTAGTGCGTTTGCGGATAGTTTCCACAAAGCTTCCCAAGGTTGACTTAGCTTCCGGATAAACCTGCGTAATTAAATCATGCGGAGTATGAAGACCTTCACCGACACCGGCAATTAAATCTTCGACGGCGTCCAGTTTGTATTTGCCGATTAACGATTCAAAGTCTTTTTCGTTATAATCTTTATGGCTGTCTTTCAAAGCCTTTTGCATCATCTGGCGTCCAAGCTCCAGATACTGCGTCCGCTTTTGGTTGCGGATAAAGCGGCGGATAGCGGCTCTGGCCTTTCCGGTTACGGCAAAACGCTCCCATTCAGGGGAGGGGTTTTGGACTTTGGAAGTAATAATTTCAACTTGGTCGCCGTTTTTTAACGGAGTGCGTAAGGGCTTGATTTTGCCGTTTATCTTTGCTCCGATACAGCGGTTTCCGACTTCGGAATGCACGGCATAAGCAAAGTCAATGGGAGTAGCATCAACCGGCAGAGATACCAAATCGCCTTTCGGAGAAAAGCAGAACACCTGATCCTGATACATTTCCATTTTGGTGTTGTCCAGAAACTCTTCCGGAGTGGCGGCTTGTTCCATGATGTCCAGCAAGCCACGCAACCATTTGAATTGTTTGCCGTCGACATAAGTTCCTTGCTTGTACGACCAATGGGCAGCCACGCCGTTTTCGGCGATTTCGTGCATTTCTTTGGTGCGGATTTGGATTTCAATGCGGTGCTGTCTTGGACCGATGACCGAGGTGTGAATGGAACTGTATCCATTAGGCTTTGGCGTAGATATATAGTCTTTATATCGTCCGGGTATCATTGGATATTTGGTGTTGATAATACCCAAAGCCTGATAACATTCGCCTATACTGTCGACAATAATACGGAAAGCAACAATATCGCAGAGTTCCTCAAAGGTGATATTTTGCTTTTGCATTTTGCGCCATATTGAATAGGGCGTTTTTTCCCGTCCGGTAATGGAAGCTTTAATCCCGTTGCTTGCCATATCTTTTTTCAAGTC
>JAFWAG010000012.1 GCA_017507765.1 Alphaproteobacteria bacterium
GTTCATTTGTTTTATTCCTCTTCTTTCATGTCATTATCGGTTTCATTATTCTCTGTTTCGGAGTCTTCTTCCTCTTCGATTATCGGAATGGCTTCCTTCATAACCGCTTCTGGAAAAGCCGCCAGAGCTTGCTCGATTAACGGTTCACGAGCAAGAGAGTTTCTTAAATTCGTTGCCTTTACTTCTTTTTGGTGGCGAAGTGTGTCTTCCCCCGCGGCATTTGAGATTATAACTTCCCAATCGGTGTTCGTCCATTCTTTAAGACGGCGGGTTAAGACGGCTCCGATGTCTCGGGGGGCGTCCTGCTCCGGTCGGATTTCCAAACGTCCGGGGGTGATGCTAATCTGATGCAAAAACGATTCAATGTTAAAGCCAAGCATCATTTCGCCCTTGTCCTTTGCCAAAGCCGCAATGTCGGCAAGCGAAGAAAGCTCCTTTGCGGCGGAGTTCTTCGGTATGGCGGGAGCTGCGGAAGGTGTTTTTGCTATCGTTGGTTTGGGGCTTTCCGGCATAATGGGAGACGGAGCTACAGGTGCATAAGCCTGTGGTGGCAGAGCTTGCGGCTTTGCTTCAGATGTTGTTTCCGTCAGAGATTTTTTTTTTATTTCCCGTACCAAGTCGGCAGGAAGAGGAACGTCAGCCGCATAAGCAATGCGGATTAAAACCATTTCCACGGCTTGCAAAGGAGAGGAGGCAATCTTTACTTCGCCAATGCCTTTTAAAAGCATCTGCCAAACTCTGGTTAAGACCGGCATACTGAGCTTTTGCGAAAGCTCTTTGCCCTTTTCCCGTTCAAGTTCCGATATGGATACATCTTCTGCAAGTTCCGGAGAAATCTTTATCTTCGTAAGCCAATAAACAAGCTCTAACAAATCCTGCATCATGGTAAGAGCGTCGGCTCCGGCAGAATGCTGTTCTTTGAACATTTGCAAGACTGCGGGGGTGTCTCCCTTCATCAGGGCTTCAAATAACGCAAATAAAACCGTGCGGTTGGCAAGCCCAAGCATGGAACGAACCATATCCGCATCAACTTTTTCTCCGCTGTGCGCTATGGCTTGATCCAAAAGGGAAAGGCCGTCACGAACCGAACCGTCTGCGCATTTGGCGATAATCTGTAATGCTTCCGGCGAGATTTCAACTTGTTCCTTGATGGCTATCTTTTGGAAAAAGTCCGCAATTTCTGCCGCATCTACCCGCCGAAGGTCAAAACGTTGGCAACGGGATAATATGGTCAAAGGAACTTTGCGAATCTCTGTCGTTGCAAAGATAAACTTAACCCGTTCCGGAGGTTCTTCCAAAAGCTTTAACAACGCATTAAATGCGCTTTTGGAAAGCATATGAACTTCGTCAATGATGTAAATCTTAAATCTGGCAGATACCGGATTGTAACGTGCGCTTTGGATAATTTCCCGAACATTGTCGACTTGCGTGTTACTGGCGGCGTCAATTTCTTGCACGTCAACGTGGCGGTCTTCGGCAATTGCTTTGCAATTTTCGCACACTCCGCACGGTTCCGTAGTCATAGACCCGTTGCCGTCCGGTCCCGTACAATTTAAAGCCTTGGCAATAATCCTTGCCGAGGTGGTTTTGCCAACTCCGCGAATACCCGTAAGCATATAACTTTGCGCTATCCTGCCGGAAGCTATCGCATTGCTTAAAGTGCGAACCAATGCTTCCTGCCCGATTAAATCGGCAAAAGTCGACGGGCGGTATTTGCGAGCAAGAACTCTATATTTAACGGCTTCTGTCATCTGTCCTTAAAGGGAAAACCCTTTATGTAAACGGGTTATATAAACTTTTAAAGGGAAACAAAATAACGACCCGCCTTATTTTCGTTACGGCTGCTTTCTTCCGAACCTGACCGGGTTGGCGAACCAGACGTCCGCTATTTGCTTCCCGCTATTTACATACCCTTTATTGCTTATAAAAAGCAAGAACTTAATTATAAAAAAAGTTGCTCTATTGACAATTGACCATAAAATCGGCTTTCTTCTTGCGTGGAAATTATTTGATGAAAGTGAGACAAAAATGTCTGTGGCTATGGTTTTTCCGGGGCAGGGTTCGCAAACTCCGGGTATGGGAAAAGATATTTATGATGCTTTTCCGTGCGCAAAAGAAGTGTTCGAGGAAGTCGATGAGGCTTTAGGGCAAAAACTTTCCGATATTATTTTCTTCGGCTCTGATGAAGAATTGACCTTAACCGAAAATACTCAGCCCGCTTTGATGACGGTAAGCATGGCTGCTTTGGCGGTGTTGAGAAAGGAAGGCAAGATGAACCTTGCCGATAAGATAAGCTTCGTTGCCGGTCATTCTTTGGGTGAATATGCGGCTTTGTGTGCGGCGGGGGCTTTGTCTTTGACGGATACCGCCAAGCTTTTGCGAATTCGGGGTAAGGCTATGCAGGAAGCCGTGCCAACCGGAAAAGGGGCTATGGTCGCTTTGTTGGGAGTCGAGCCAAAAGACGCAAAAGAAATTGCCGAAGCCGCTTCGGACGGTGGTAAGCGGGTATGTCAGGTTGCTAATGATAATGCGGTCGGTAATATCGTGTTGAGCGGTCATGCAGATGCGATTGAAAAAGCAATCGAACTGGCAACAAAGTTTAAGTTTAGAAAATTGGCGGTAAGCGCTCCTTTCCATTGTTCGCTTATGGCTCCTGCCGCAGACGTGATGAAAGATGCTTTGAACTCGGTAACGGTTCATGTGCCCTCCGTTCCCGTGGTGGCTAATGTTATTGCTGCGCCGACAGCAGATACCGCAGAGATAAAAGAACTTTTGGTAAAACAGGTTACCGGTACGGTGCGTTGGAGAGAAAGCATACTCTTTTTAGCAAGGCAGAATGTCGATACCGTCTTGGAAGTCGGCGCAGGAAAAGTTCTTACCTCTATCAACAAAAGAACGGTTCCTGAATTAAACGGGATAAATCTTTCTTCCGCTCAGGCTTTGGAAGAATATATGAAAACTCTTTAAAGCCTTTGGGCGCATACTTTAATAAAAGGAGAATACAATGTTTGATTTGTCTGGAAAAATCGCTTTGGTTACTGGCGCAACCGGAGGAATCGGTGGTGCAGTAGCTAAGACTTTGCACTCTTTGGGGGCGGAAATTATTGCGACGGGGCGTAAGGAAGAGGCTTTGGCAAAGCTTGCCGACGAACTGGGAAGCCGAGTTCATGTCTTGGTAGGTGATTTGGGAAATAAAGATGCTGCCGATAAACTGGTCGCAGATGCCGAAGCTGTTGCCGGAAAAATCGATATTTTGGTTAATAATGCTGGACTGACCAGAGACGGACTTTTTATCCGTATGAAAGATGAAGATTGGCAAAAAGTCTTGGACGTAAACTTGACGGCTGCTTTCTTGTTATCCAGAGCGGCTGTGCGGGGAATGATGAAAAGACGTATGGGACGAATCATAAATATAAGTTCTATCGTCGGGGCTATCGGTAATGCCGGACAGGCCAATTATGCCGCAAGTAAAGCCGGATTGATTGCGATGAGCAAATGCTTGGCACAGGAAATCGCCGCCAGAAACGTTACCGTAAACTGTGTCGCTCCCGGCTTTATTGAAACGCCGATGACCGACGCTATTCCGGAAGAAGCAAGAAATGCTCTGATTGCAAAAATACCTATGGATAGGCTTGGTACACCAGAAGATGTTGCTAATGCCGTTGCCTTCTTGGCAAGCGATGAAGCCGCTTATATTACCGGACAGGTAATCCATGTAAACGGCGGAATGGCTATGTTTTAGGGCAATGTTTAAAGGTACTAGTCAAGATTAAGAATATGTGCTATTTACTCTTTTCTTGAGTTTTTAAAGCGAAGCCGCTTGAAACTTTTGCCCGGTTTTTTGCATTATGGCTTCTTTTTCTTAACAAATGGGCTAATTTTTGAGGTTTAAAATAATGACTGATATTGTTGATCGCGTAAAAGATATTGTGGTTGAACATCTGGGTGTTGATGAAGCTAAGGTCGTTCCTGAAGCCAGCTTTATTGATGATTTGGGTGCAGATAGCCTTGATACCGTTGAGCTCGTCATGGCTTTGGAAGAAGAATTCGGCTGTGAAATCCCTGATGATGCAGCAGAAAAAATCATGACCGTTAAAGACGCGGTAGATTATATCGAAAAAAATACTAAAAGCGCTTAATAACTTGTGCTTTTGACATTTTAAAAAATGGCAGGTTTCCTGATGAGAAGAGTCGTAGTAACTGGTATGGGAATTGTATCGCCTATCGGGCGAGGTCTTGAAGTTAACTGGCAAGGCTTGATTAAGGGAAAATCTGTCATTTCTAAAATAACTTCCGGTGATGCCGAAAACCTTGCGGTGAAAATCGCCGGACAGATTCCTATTGGTGAGGGTAAAGGTCAGTTTAATCCCGATGATATCGTTTCCGTGAAAGAAAGACGTCATATCGACGACTTTATCTTGTACGGACTGTGCGCCGGAACGGACGCAGTGGAAGATTCCGGCTGGAAACCCGAAACCGAGGAAGATAAAGAACGTACCGGCGTTTTGGTCGGTTCCGGAATCGGCGGTATTTCCCGTATTGCAAATGAAGCCGTGATTTTGCATGAACATGGGCCTCGCAGAGTAAGTCCTTTCTTTATCCCTGCCAGTATTATCAATCTGGTTTCCGGTCATTTATCTATTAAATACGGATTTAAAGGTCCTAACCACTCGGTGGTTACGGCTTGCGCTACTTCTACGCACGCTATCGGAGATGCCGCAAGACTTATTATGCTTGGTGATGCCGATGTGATGCTCGCCGGAGGGGCAGACGCTCCTATTCACCCGTTGGCAATTTCCGGATTTTCGCAGGCTAAAGCTCTGTCGGCAAGTCATAACGATTCTCCTGAAGATGCATCTCGACCGTGGGATAAATCCAGAGACGGTTTCGTTATGGGCGAAGGCTCGGGAATCGTCGTTTTGGAAGAGTATGAACACGCCAAAAAACGTGGCGCAAAAATATATGCCGAAGTTACCGGATACGGAATGTCGGGGGACGGGTATCATATAACGGCTCCGGTTCCGGACGGAAACGGTGCTTTTCGGGCTATGCAGGCGGCTCTTAAAAGGTCAGGACTGGCAGGAAGCGATATTGATTATATTAATGCTCACGGTACTTCTACGCCTTTGGGAGATATAATCGAAATCGCCGCCGTTAAACGCTTGTTCGGCGATGACGCATATAAGCTTTCCGTTTCTTCGACAAAATCAATTACCGGTCATTTGCTTGGTGCTGCCGGCGGTGTGGAAGCGATTTATGCAATTATGGCAATGCAGAATAATATTCTGCCGCCAACAGCTAATCTGGAAAATCCCGATGAAGGCTGTGATATTGATTTGGTTCCCTTGGTGCCGAAAGATAAAAAATTAAATCACGTTATGTCTAATTCTTTTGGTTTCGGCGGTACTAATGCCTCTTTGATTTTCTCCCGAGTCTAAAAACGGCAAAAAGGATTAAAAATGAAGAGACACCAATCTCGTGCTTATGCTTTGATGCTGGTATTGTTTCTTTTCTTGTTGGTAACTATCGTTACCGCAGGCCTTTATTCCTCTTACACAGAGTTTACCGAAGACAGTGATAATCAGGCTCCTTCTACCGTTGTGATTGCCAAAGGGAAAGATTTGCGCCAGTTGGCAGGAGAACTTTATACGCAGGGAATTATTAAAGACCCTGCTTCTTTCGTGTTTTGGGTAAGACTGTATGGAAATGCCGGTAAAATAAAAGCCGGAGAATATGCAATTCCTCCGTACGCAAGTCCTATGATGGTGATGAAAATAATCATCAGTGCGGAAACGGTGGTGCGCCGTGTAACCTTTAAAGAAGGTATGACTTCTGAACAGATTATTGAAGAACTTTTGAATGCTTACGGGTTGGAAGGCGATGTGCAGGAAATCCCGCCTAATGGGACTTTAATGCCGAATACGTACCATTATTCTTTGGGGGATACCCGCCAGAGCATTGTTAAAAGAATGGCGGAATCTATGCAGAAAAAAACTGCGGAAATATGGGAAAAAAGAGCAAAAAATCTGCCGTTTTCTACGCTGGAAGAAGCAATTACTTTGGCGTCTATTGTTGAAAAGGAAACATCGGTGGCTTCGGAGCGTCCTTTGATTGCTTCGGTGTTCGTTAACCGTTTGCGCAAAGGTATGCGCCTGCAATCTGACCCAACGGTAATTTATGCCATAACCGATGGAAAATACGATTTAAAACGTAAGTTGCTTTATAAAGATTTGCGGGTCAGTCATCCGTATAATACTTATACTAATTATGGGATTCCTCCGTCTCCGATATGTAATCCGGGAAGTGAAAGTATCGAGGCGGTTTTAAACCCCGCCGATACTGATTATCTTTATTTCGTGGCGAATAATAAAGGCGGACATTCTTTTTCCAATAATTATCGCCAACATACAAATAACGTAAATAAACTGCGCAAAAAAATAAAAGCCAAGAAAGATGCGGCAAAAACAAAAAATGTGCAGGAAAAAGCCAAAAAAACCGAAGTAAAGCCTGCTCCCGATGCGCAAAAAAATGTCTATCCCGAAATAAAACCTAAGCCGGAAATTGTCAAATAAGTGCCGATGAATAAAAAAAATGGATTTTTTTGCAAAGCTTAGTTGTTTTAGTGATTTTGGTGGTGTATTAGTTATAACAAAAGTATTTATTCGCAACATTCATAAATAAGGAACGCATAAATGTTATCAAAATTGTTAGGTTTTCTTTCCGCTGATATGGCTATTGACCTTGGAACGGCAAATACTTTGGTATATGTGCGGGATAGAGGAATTGTCCTTAACGAGCCGTCAGTTGTGGCAATTGCCGAACTTAAAGGTAAAAAACAAGTTCTTGCCGTTGGTGATGAAGCTAAACAGATGCTTGGACGTACTCCCGGTCCGATTCAGGCTATCCGTCCGTTAAGAGACGGCGTTATTGCGGACTTTGAAGTTGCGGAAGAAATGATTAAGCATTTTATTCATCGGGCAAATAATCGCCGTTCTTTTGTGGCACCGATGATTATTATTTGTGTTCCTTCCGGCTCTACGGCAGTTGAACGCCGCTCTATTCAGGAGTCTGCTGAGGCTGCGGGCGCTCGTAAGGTGTTTTTGATTGAAGAGCCTATGGCTGCGGCTATCGGTGCTGGTTTGCCCGTTACCGAAGCTACCGGAAGCATGGTCGTTGATATCGGCGGCGGTACTACGGAAGTTGCGGTTCTTTCTTTGGGCGGTATTGTTTTTGCCCGTTCCGTAAGAGTCGGCGGCGATAAAATGGACGAAGCTATCATTGCTTATATCCGCAGAAACCATAATCTGCTTGTCGGTGAAAGTTCGGCGGAAAGAATTAAAAAGGCTATCGGTTCGGCTTGTCCTCCGGAAGAAGGCGACGGCAGAACCATTGAAATTAAAGGCCGTGATTTGATGAACGGCGTACCAAAAGAAATTACCATTACGGAACGTCAAATCGCTGAAAGCCTTTCCGAACCGGTAAGTCAGATTGTGGAAGCAGTGAAAGTGGCTTTGGAACATACGGCTCCGGAATTGGCTGCGGATATCGTTGATAAGGGTATTGTTCTGACAGGTGGTGGTGCGCTTTTGTGCAATCTGGATTTGGTTCTGCGTCAGGCTACCGGTCTGCCGGTGTCTATTGCTGATGATCCTTTAACCTGTGTGGGAATGGGAACTGGGCGCGCTTTGGAAGAAGTGAAGAAAATGCGCCATATCCTGACTACTATGTATTAAACCAGAGGCTTCTTTGATAAGAAGCCTGCTATCAGGGCGTTCGGACAGTGCAGCAGGCAAACAGGGTAAAATCGCATCTGTATCATGTGAAGTCTTTCTTACAGCGGTTTGCTTTGATACTGCTGGTTATACTTGCTTTTGGTCTGATGCTGCTTGGAAAAGCTGATAATGTTATTGTATCGGTGGGGCAGAAAGTCTTGACTGTGGTTATGGTGCCGGTTCTGGAAGTCTTGTCCGTGCCGGTTAATGCGGTTAAGTCGTATGCCGGTGATGTGCAAGAACTGGCGGCTTTGAAAGAGTATAATCAAAAGCTTATCGCTCAGAACCAAGAGATGCTGGAATATAAAAAACAGGCAAAGCTCTTAAAATCCGAAAACGAAAAACTCGCAAAGCTTTTAAACTATAAAAAGCCTCCTAAGGCTAAATCAGTGTCGGCAAGAGTGGTTGCTGATCCGGGCGGAGCTTTTGCTCAGTCTATTCTGGTTCTTGCCGGACGAGAAGACGGTGTTTCCAAAGGTGATGTGGTCATGGCTAAAGATGGTTTGGCCGGCAGAATTGCTTATGCAGGGGAAAAGGCTTCGCAAGTCTTATTGATAAGCGACGTTAATTCAAGGATTCCGGTATTTATTGAACCGCATGGATATCGGGCTGTTTTAATCGGTGATAATACTCCAAAGCCTCAGATTACCGCTTTGCCGGAAAAAGCAGAGGTGGCGGTTGGTGATAAGGTGGTTACTTCCGGTGATGCCGGGGTTTTTCCTGCGGAAATTGAAATCGGCGTAATTGAAAGCAAAAAAGACGGAATTATTAAAGTAAAGCCTTTGGTTAACCGTGACAGATTAGATATTGTAAATATTATCGATTTCGGCCTTAAAGGTATTTTGGAAAACATAAAGTGCGAGTAGAGATATGAATGCACTGTATGAATTGGCAAAAAAAGTATTTTACTTGACCGCTCCTTTCTTGTTGGTTGTGTTTTTAGAGCTTGTCGGGGCTTTGCCGATACATATGCCGGCGTTTTCTTCGGTAGCTCCTCCGCTTGCTTTGATTCCGGTTTATTATTGGGCGGTGCATGCTCCGTGGCGCTTCGGAATGTTTCAGGCTTTCTTTTCCGGATTGTTATTGGATATTCTGTTTATGCTTCCTTTGGGTATAAATGCTTTGATTTTTACTCTGCTTTATTATTTCCTAAATCGTTTGCGCCGCTTTATTGCCGGAAAGCCTTTTTATGTATCTTGGCTCGGCTTTGCTCTGTTCGGTACGGTGGCGTTAATGGCAGAGTGGTTTTTGGTGTCCTTATCCTCTCGGCAGTTTATCGGCTTTGCCGGAGTTTTGATAAGTGATGTTTTCATGATTGTTGTCTATCCTTTGATTGCTTTACTGTGTTATGGCTTGATAAGACTTTCTCCTGAAGAAGATTATGAATGAACAGAAACGGCGATAAAGGTAAGATGTTTATGAAAAGAGCGGCAATTCTGGGCGCTATCCAGTTTGGGCTGCTTTTGATTTTGCTTTCACGCATTTATTATCTGCAAGTACTTCAGGCTGATAAGTATATCATGATGGCAGAGTCAAATCGGATAAGTATGAGAATTATGCCGCCTCCCCGTGGGTTGATTTTTGACCGCTTCGGTGAGCCTTTGGCTCTTAACAATCAAAACTTTCGGGCGCAAATAATATCGGAACAGACTTCCGGAAGTGTTATGGACGCTTTGGACGCTTTGGGGCAGATAATACCTTTGTCGCCAAGTGATTATGCTTATGTGCAAAAAGAAGTGAAAAGAAATCGTGCCTTTGTGCCGATTACCGTTGCCGAAAACTTAAGTTGGGAAAGCATGGCAAGCATTCAGCTTAATACGCCGGATTTGCCGGGGATTACCATTGATGAAGGCTTAACCCGTTATTATCCTTACGGTTATGAAACAGCGCATTTGGTCGGCTATGTAGGCTTGGTGGCCGAAAAAGAAATGACCGGAGACCCTTTGCTTGAGCTTCCCGGTTTTCGGAAAGGAAAAACCGGAGTGGAGGCTCAGTATGATTTGCCTTTGCGAGGAAGCGGAGGATTCCGTCGGATTGAAGTAAATGTGGTTGGACGGGAAATAAGAGAGCTGGAGAAAAATAAAGGTATTCCAGGTGCCAGAATTGACCTGACAATGGATATCCGTTTGCAAAAATATGCTTTGGAACAGTTGAAAAATCATAGCGGATCCGTAGTTTTGGTTGATGTTACCAACGGTGATATTTTGACCCTTGCTTCTAATCCTTCGTTTGATGCCAATATCTTTAATCGTGGTATTTCTAATGATGATTGGCAAAAGCTTGCTTCCGATATCCGTAAGCCGCTAGTAAATAAAGCCATTGCCGGAGAGTATTCTCCCGGTTCTACCTTTAAGATGATAGTCGCTTTGGCGGCTTTGGAAAGCGGGGTAATTTCTGCGGCAACGGAAATATATTGTGGCGGCCATATGGAGCTTGGCTCGCACCGCTTCCATTGTTGGAAGCCGGAAGGGCATGAATACTTAAATCTGTTTGATGCTTTGGCTGTATCCTGCGACATATATTTTTATGAAGTGGCAAAACGGGTAGGTATTGATAAAATTGCCGATATGGCTAAGCGGTTCGGTTTGGGAGCGCGCCAAGGTATTGATATCCCCGGCGAAAGAGCAGGCTTAGTTCCTACGCAGGATTGGAAAAGACGTGTCTTTAAAGAGCCATGGCAGCAAGGGGAAACCATGCTGACCGGTATCGGCCAAAGCTATATAACCGCAACGCCTTTGCAACTGGCGATGATGATTGCTAAAATCGCTAACGGCGGTAAAGATATAAAGCCTCACTTGATAAAAAGAGCCTATACGGAAGAGCCCAAAAATATCGAAATATCAAAGTACCATTTAAATCTGGTAAAGCAGGGCATGACGGCAGTTTTGAACGATCCTAAAGGTACGGCTTTTTATTCTCGGATTCCTATGAGCTTGGGAGGAATGAGCGGAAAAACCGGAACAACTCAGGTTCGCCGTATCAGTATGAAAGAACGGGAAAGCCGCTTGCTTACTCAGGAAGAACTGGCGTGGGAAGAACGTAACCATGCTTTGTTTGTCGGTTATGCTCCGATTAACAATCCTCGCTATGCTATTGCCGTTATTGTGGAACACGGCGGAAGCGGGGCGGCAGTGGCTGCGCCAATCGCAAGAAATGTTATGGAAAAAGCTTTAAGACTTAAATCTGCCGATGCCGATAATAATACCAAAGATAAAACAAAGGGGACGCAATGAGTGTTTTCAGCGTAACAAATCCTCTCCGCTTCAGAAAGTCGGAACTGTCTTTGAAAGACCGCTTTAAAAACATAAGCTGGTTTTATATCCTTATCGTTGCCCTGATTGCCGGAATCGGTTTTGTAACTTTGTATTCCGTGGCGAACGGAAGTATGGAGCCGTGGGCAAAAAGACAGCTCGTCCGCTTTGCTTTCGGCGTCGGAGTGATAGTCTTTATCGCTATGACAGATTTGCGTGTCTGGATAAGATATGCCTATGTTTTATATACTTTAGTCCTCTTATTACTGATTTATGTTGAACTGTTCGGGCATGATGCAATGGGAGCGCAACGTTGGATAAACTTGGGATTTATTCAGTTACAACCTTCCGAGCTTATGAAAATAGCCTTAGTGTTGGCTTTGGCTCGCTTCTTCCACGGAACGTCGTTGCATGAAAACGAAAACTTAAAAACCTTGATTGTGCCGCTAATCTTGGTTGCTATGCCCGTGATTTTAGTTATGAAACAGCCGGATTTGGGTACGGCGGTTATGCTTTCAATAAGTGCCGGAGTAGTCTTCTTTCTGGTCGGAGTGCAAATATGGAAGTTCGGAGTCGTAGGTTTGTTGGGACTGCTCTCTTTGCCGATAGCTTGGAACTTTTTCCTGCATGATTATCAAAAACAACGGGTGCTTACTTTCCTTGATCCGGAAAAAGATCCCTTGGGGGCCGGATATCACATTATCCAATCCCACATAACCCTTGGCTCCGGAAGCTTGTTCGGTAAAGGCTTCCTGCAAGGAACCCAAAGCCGCCTTAATTTCTTGCCCGAAAAACATACCGACTTCATCTTTACCGTCTTTGCCGAAGAGTTCGGTATGATGGGAGCTTTCTTCCTGCTCGCTCTGTATGTCCTTTTGATAATTTTCGGCTTTTATATCGCTCTGCGGTGTACCAGTTTCTTTGGTAAACTTCTGGCTTTAGGCTTGACCGCAAACCTCTTCTTCTATGTTTTCATAAATGTAGCCATGGTTATGGGCTTAGTTCCCGTTGTCGGTGTTCCTTTGCCCCTAATCTCCTACGGCGGAACCGCAATGCTTACCCATATGATATCATTCGGGCTAATCCAATGTGTATACGTTAACAAAGATATTCCTATGGGGAGGAGTGGGGCGGCACCAGAAAACTGATTTTATATGCCAAAACAGATTTTATATGACGCCTATTACCGGTTTCTTCTGGTCTCGCTTAATTCACGTACTTTATTAGTACGCTAGAATTAAGCTCTCAAAACAGATTTTATATGACGCCTATTACCGGTTTCTGCTGGTCTCGCTTAATTCACGTACTTTATTAGTACGCTAGAATTAAGCTCGCCATTGAACCCGGCAATATTCGCCTATCTAAAATCAGTTTTGTTAAATCCGTCTATCTAAAATCAGTTTTGCTAAAGTTAGGTAGAGGGTGGGCAATAAAAAACAGCAGGGAAAAATCCCTGCCGTGAAAAAATCGGGAAATAAAATATTACCGTTTTTTGCCGAGTCCTATTTGTTTGGCTAAATCCGAACGCTGAGCAGCATAATTAGGCGCAACCATCGGGTAGTCAGAAGGAAGTCCCCAACGTTCACGATATTCTTCCGGAGTCATATCGTAGTTGGTTTTTAAATGACGCTTCAGCATTTTAAGCTTTTTGCCGTCTTCCAGACAAATAATGTAGTTCGGTGTTACCGATTTCTTTATGGGTACAGCCGGCTCTGCTTGTGTTTCTGCGCCGTCTGTCGAAGCAATGTTTGCCAAGGTCATATAGACATTTTCAATCAGTTCGGGAAGCTTTTGTTCTTCAATAGTATTGTTGCCGACATAGGCAGATACTATTTCCGATGTCAAATCAAGTAAATCCCCAGTGTTTAAAGTATTCTCATCCATTTATTTATACCCCATATCTGTAAAAAATATTCTCTACTTATATATTACTAAGTATTTACTAGCAACTAAAAATAATCAGGAAGGATTATTCTTCGTCATCATAGAAATCTAAATCGTCTTCATCTTCTTCGTATTCTTCGTCATCATCAATGGCGCTGAGTACGTTTTCCATAAGGTCGGTAAACAAATCTTCAAAAGAGGCATAGCTTTCTATTTCTTCACCGGTAATCGAGTCTACGATTTCGTATTTCTTGGTGGCGATATTGTAAACATACTGTTCTTCTTCGGATTGCCCAAGTAAAAGCTTTCCTTCTTCTTCATCGAAATCTTGGTTGGCTTCAAGAAGGCTGATGATGTCTTCATCTTCCGCATCAGTAGAAAACTCAGCTGTGCCGTAAAACTCAAACCCGTTCCAAGATAAGCCGTTGGCTTCTTTTAAAAACTCGGTATAACCGGAAGGAATCTCCGGAAGGCCATGCTCAGTAAACTCTTTTTGGCAAATGGTAAGATTACGGGCATTTGCCGGAAGTTCTACGGAAGAATCTCGTTCGTCGATAATCCTTTCAATAATATCTGTAAGCATCTGATAAGCCTCCTTTATAATAAAACAACATTTTACAAGTAAACGATATCGCTAAATATCTCAAGTGTAGATTGTTTTAACCAAGGGAAAATCCTCCGGTAGCTCTTTTTATTTGTTTGGTTTCTTTGTTTTTCTTGATAATCATGGGGAAAAATGAACCCTTGGGCTTTAAAATGGCAATGCTAAGCTCGTGTCCTTCGTACTCTTCCCCAAAAACGGCAAAACGGTCAAGTTGTGGCGTGTATATGTGTTCGTTCATAAGCTCGTGGGCGCTGTTATGGATAATTAAAAGGTTGGAAATGTCGTTTGTGCCTCCGCAGCTTATCGGTAAAATGTGGTGAACTGTCCAACCGTTGGGCGTTACGCTTTTGGCAAAGTCGTCAAGCGCCGGAGAAAATCGTCCAAAATATTTAATTATTTCTTGGCGATTTATTTTAAATAATTCTTCTGTCAGTTCTTTGCGGTATTTTTCATATTCTCTGCGAATATTGTGGCGAGACTTTACCGAAGGTATTTTTATTTTAATTACTTCCAAACAAAAGAAATCTTTAAATATTGATTTGGCAAAAAAGTTGAAATAGCGGGTAAAACGTAAATCTCTTTTTTGTATTAAAATAGGAGCTACCTTCGGCGTTGGAGCTTCGGAAAGTTTCGGCTTTTCCGAGGGAAGGGAGATGAAGCCTCCTTCCTCAGGAAAGATTAAAGTTTGGAAAATCAGGATATCTTCGGCGGCTGGGTTGCTTTCGGCAATTTTGGAAAACTGCCAGTTTATAAATCCTTGATAGGGTTGGTTGGCAAAGTCGGAGCTAGTCAGGATTAAGTTATCAAGGCTGTTATTCCCGCCAAGTTCCAAGGGTATTTGATGCTTTACCGAAAAGCCGGACGGAGTTTCTCCGGTCTGCATCAAAGAAAGGCTTTTTTCGTCAATGCCGATGCTGATAAGTTTATCTTTTTGCGAGGCTGCACATTTCTTTATGAATGACGGCGTAACTTCTTCGGCAAACAGACGGTATTTGTCTTCCAAAAAAGGGGCTTTAAGCGAGGCGTAAGACGCAGATAAACGCCGCTTCTTTATTCCGAAATCTTTAAGGCTTTTTAAGACCGTTTCGTCTTTGCACAATATATTAATAATCCGAGAGGAACTGCGTCCCACAGTTAACTTCATAGTTTTGCTTTTTACCTGAAGTGGTGAGTACGAGTTCTAGCCAAAAGTTATAAGCAAAAAACACTGGACGTCAACCGTAATTTAACTATTATGAGTCATTAAGTGCTATAACTCTGCAAGTACTTTGGGCTTTTATGTATACCTAAAGTTATGTTTGTAGGGCGAAAATAGTTGTAGATTTTTACAATTATTTGTAGTAGGGATAAAAAAGTTTTTCTGTAATCAGTTGTGGAGATAGAAATGAAATCTGGTTTTAAAGCTCTTTTGTTAGGTTCGGTTGCTTGCGGAATGTTTGCCGCTACGGCTAATGCCGAAGGATTCTATATCGGTGCTGATGCTGGTATGTCTTTCCCCTTTACCACGAAAGTAAAAGAAGGTAACGACAAAGTAAAAGTAAAGTTCGATGACGGCTTTGTCGGTGATGTTGCCCTCGGTTATGATTTCGGTAACAATATCCGCGGTGAATTCGATTTCGGATACCGTAATTTCGATATCGATAAAATCGCCGGAACTAAAATCAAAGGTTCTTTAGATTCCTATGCGTTCATGGGTAACGTATATTATGACTTCAATAACAAGACAAAGCTTACTCCGTTTGTTGGTGCCGGTGCCGGTCTTGCCTATAACAAACTGGACAAAAAGAACAATATAAGCGGTTCTTCCACTAAGCCGGCTTTGCAGGCGATGGTCGGTTTGGCTTATAACTTCACAGAGTCTTGGTCTGCTTCCATTGCTTACCGTTATTTCACGACTTTCAGTCAGGAAGCAAAGTATGCCGGATTTGAAGGAAAGTATAACTTTGAAACTCAGGAAGTATTGCTTGGTATCCGTTATACTTTCGATGCTCCTAAGGCTAAGAGCTATGCCAGTGCCGCTCCGGTAGCCGGAATGCCTGAATACATGGTCTTCTTTGCTCTTAACTCCTCAACAATTACTCCCGAAGCCAAAAAGACTTTGGAAAAGGTTGCCGCAGAATATAAGGAAACCGGAGAAGTTAAGCTGAAACTTACCGGACATACCGATTTGACCGGTCCGGCAGCTTTCAATATGACTTTGTCGAAAGAACGTGCTAAGTCCGCTAAGGCTGCTTTGGTTGCGATGGGCGTTCCTGCTAATGCAATCGCTACTTTCGGAGTCGGTGAAGAAGATCCGTTAGTTCCGACTGCTATGGGTGTTCCTGAACCCCAGAATCGCCGCGTAGTCATGGAGTTTGTTGACTAAGTGATGAAAAAATAATTAAAAAGGCGTGGTTTCCGGCTTGTGAAATCACGCCTTTTTTTATAATCTACGCTCACTTGAGGCTTTAATCGTGAAGCCGAAATATTTTTTTATTTAAAAGGATAAACAATAAATGGAAAAACTTACGGCAATACTTACCCATACATTTATGGATCAGCCGGTGTGGGTGTGGGGTTTGTTTCTGGCGATTGTCATTACTATTTTGGTTTTGGATTTATTTGTACTGAATCGCAAAGCCCATGAAATAAAAGCCGTAGAAAGCTTAAAGCTGTGTTCTTTGTATGTCGCAATTGCTTGTTTGTTCGGCGGGTGGATTGCTTATTCAATGGGCAAAGAAAGCGCATTGGAATACTTTACCGGTTATTTGGTGGAGTTTAGTCTTTCCATTGATAATATTTTCGTTATCAGTTTGATTTTCTCTTATTTCGCAATCCCAAGAATATTTCAGCACCGTGTTTTGTTCTGGGGTATCTTGGGGGCAATCGTTCTGCGTGGTTGTATGATTATTATCGGGGCAGAGCTGGTTGCTAAGTTTGCTTGGATTTTATATATCTTCGGGGCATTCTTGTTGTTCAGCGGTATTAAAATGCTACTTAGCAAACACGAAGAAAATAATGATATGGCTGATAATCGAATTGTAAAGTTCGTGCGTAAGTATATGAATGTTACCGATGAACTTAACAGCGAGCATTTCTTTGTGAAAAAGATGCATAACGGAAAGATGAAGCATTTTGCAACTCCGTTATTCCTTGCTTTGATAATCATAGAAATAAGCGATATTATTTTTGCAGTTGATAGTATTCCGGCAATATTTGTTATTACTCAACACGCTTTTATTGTCTTTTCCAGTAATATATTTGCAATACTTGGGCTTAGGTCTTTGTATTTTCTTTTGGCGGCGGCGGTGCATCGTTTCCAATACTTGAAACACGCTTTGTCTTTAGTTCTGATATTTATCGGTTCCAAGATATTTGTTGTTTCTTTGGGGGTACATATTCCGGCGCAAATATCGCTTTTGGTAACGTTGGGGCTTTTAAGCGGCGGAGTCTTTTTATCCTTGTATAAAACCAGAAAGAAGGAAATTGCAGAATGAATGCTCCTTTAAGTGGAATAAAGATTATTGATTTAACCAGAGTGTTGGCAGGGCCTTATGCTACTATGCTTCTTTATGACATGGGGGCAGAGGTGATAAAAGTGGAAATGCCCGGTAAAGGTGATGATGCCAGAGCTTTTGGTCCTTTTAAAGATGATGAAAGCCTTTATTTCGCAAGCTTTAACCGTGGGAAGAAAAGTATTTCTTTGAATCTGAAGACCGATGAAGGAAAGAAAATCCTTAAAGATTTATTGGCAAAAGCGGACGTGGTGGTGGAAAACTTCCGCCCCGGAACTATGGAAAAGCTTGGTCTTGGCTATGAAGATTTAAAAGAAATAAATCCAAAGCTGATTTATGCGGCGACTTCCGGTTTCGGTCATACAGGGCCGGATAGTTCTTTGCCGGCGTACGACATTTTGGTGCAGGCGCGTGGCGGTATTATGAGCATGACCGGTTGGCCGGATACTCCACCTACTCGGGTAGGTTGTTCTTTCGGTGATTTGGCGGCGGGAATGTTTACCGCTTTTGGGATTGTAAATGCCTTGTATCAGAGAACTTTGACCGGAAAAGGGCAAAAAGTTGATGTATCAATGCTTGATTGTCAGGCCGCTTTGTTGGAAAATGCCATAGTTCGCTATCAGGTGCAGGGAGAGTCTCCCGCTCCGCTTGGAAACCGTCACCCGTCGTTGGCTCCGTTCCAAGCTTTTAAGGCTAAGGATAAGTATTTCGTGGTTGCGGTCGGTAATGATGCTTTGTGGGCTAAGTTTTGCAATACTTTAAATGTGCCGGAGAAAATAACTGATGAGCGATATCTGACGAATGATTTGAGAACTTCTCATGTCAAAGATATGGAACAGGAATTAAGTGCTGTTTTCGCAGAAAAAAACGCAGATGCGTGGGTGGAAATTATCGGTAGTGCCGGAGTGCCTTGTGCTTTGATAAACGATGTGGCTGCTTTGATGCAGGACGAGCAAATAAAAGCTCGGAATATGCTGGTGGATATGGAGGGAATAAAACTTCCCGGAAATCCCGTCAAATTAAGCAATATGGAAGAAGTAAAAGAGTTCCCCCGTCCGCCGTTGGTAGGCGGAGATAATATAGAGGTATTGTCCTCTTGGTTGGGGTATACTCAGGAAAATATAGATGATTTAAAACAAAAAGGAGTATTATAAATGGTAGAGATTTTAAATCGGGCTTTAACTTTTGATGATGTGCTTTTACAGCCGGCATATTCAACGGTAACTCCGGATATGGTTGATATAACTACTTATTTAACTCCGGACATTGCTTTGAATGTGCCGTTTATTTCTGCGGCTATGGATACGGTTACGGAGTCGGCTATGGCAATCGCAATGGCAAGAAACGGCGGTGTGGGCGTTATTCATAAAAACATGACTATTGAAAATCAGGTTTATGAAGTAAGCAAAGTTAAAAAGTCCGAAAGCGGTATGGTAAGCGACCCAATTACGGTATCGCCGGAAAATACCGTGGCAAATGCTTTGAGCTTGATGTCGGAATATCATATTTCTGGTTTGCCGGTGGTTGATAAAAATAACCTTGTCGGAATTGTTACAAACCGAGATGTTCGCTTTGTTACCGATGCGGAACATACTTTGGTAAAAGAAATTATGACCGGTAAGAAATTGATTACGATTAAGGAAGGCGCTTCTATGGACGAAGCCAAGCGTCTTTTGCACGAAAACCGAATTGAAAAGCTTCTGGTCGTTGATGAAGATAATCATTTGACTGGATTGATTACAATTAAAGATATCAACATGGTTAAAAAGTATCCGATGTCTTGTAAAGATTCTGCCGGTCGTTTGCGGGTTGGTGCGGCTATAGGTATCGGAGCGGACGGAGAAGAAAGAGCCGCAAAGCTGATTGAAGCCGGAGTTGATTTCTTGGTCTTGGATTCCGCACATGGTCATTCGGAAAATGTTTTAAAGGCTATCCGCCGGATAAGAGCTGCTTATCCCAACAGTCAGATAGTTGCGGGAAATGTAGCAACTTATGAAGGTGCAAAGGCTATTTTGGAAGCCGGAGCAGATACGGTAAAAGTCGGTATCGGTCCCGGTTCTATCTGCACGACCAGAATTGTTTCCGGAGTCGGAGTGCCTCAGGTTACGGCAATTATGGAAGCGGCAAAGGCTGCCAGAGAAAGAGACAAGTGCTTGATTGCGGACGGGGGAATTAAATATTCCGGAGACGTAGTGAAAGCTTTGGCGGTCGGCGGTTCGGCGGTGATGCTTGGGTCTATGCTTGCCGGTACAGATGCAAGCCCCGGAGAAACCCTCCTTTATCAGGGTCGTACCTATAAAATGTATCGAGGAATGGGGTCTATTGACGCAATGAAAGCCGGAAGTTCTGACCGCTATTTCCAAGATAATTCTAAGAAATTAGTTCCGGAAGGTATTGTCGGTCGTGTGCCGTATAAAGGTCCGACTTCCGATACGATATATCAGTTGGTCGGCGGTTTGCGTTCCGGTATGGGATACTTGGGTGCCGAAAATCTGAAAGCTTTGCAGGAAAAAGCTAAGTTGGTGCAGATTTCTTCCGCAGGATTGAAAGAAAGCCATGTCCATGACGTCTTTATTACGAAAGAAGCTCCTAATTACCATATGGAGAGTTAAGAATGGCGGAGGAAAAACTTAATTTCCAAGCAGAGGTCGGAAGAGTTCTGGATATTGTTGTTAACTCTTTATACTCTGATGCGGATATCTTCTTGCGAGAGCTTGTTTCCAATGCTTCCGATGCTTGCGATAAGCTCCGCTATATGGGGATTATGTATCCGGATTTAATCGCCGAGGGCGGAGAGTTTAAAATCAATATTACCGTCGATAAAGATAAGAAAACGATTGTCGTTGCGGATAACGGTATCGGTATGAACCATGATGACCTTATCAACAATCTGGGAACGATTGCCAAGTCTGGGTCTTTGGATTTCCTTAATAACCTTTCCGGTGATGTAAAGAAAGATTCTAACCTTATCGGGCAGTTCGGCGTGGGCTTTTATTCGGCATTTATGGTGGCGGATAAAGTAGAAGTTCGCTCTCGGCGGGCAGGGGAGGAAATCGGTTGGCTGTGGCAGTCAGACGGGAAAGGAAGCTTTTCCCTTGCCGAGGCGGAAAACGTTGCCAGAGGTACGGAAATAAAGCTTTTCTTAAAGAAAACATCTGCCGAATATGCTGATGCCATACGCTTGCGGCAGATTATCCGCCAGTATTCCGACCATATCGCTTTTCCGATTTATATGGATAAGGACGGAACTTTGGAAACGGTAAACTCTGCTTTGGCTTTGTGGACCAGAAATAAGGCAGAGATAACCCCTGAACAATACAGAGATTTTTATCGCCATATTGCTCATGCTTTTGATGAACCGTGGCTGACGCTTCATTATAAAGCCGAGGGGGCTATTGAATACACAGGACTTTTGTTCGTGCCGGAGCAGACACCTTTTGACTTGTTCCAGCTTGACCGGAAACCGGCAGTTAAGCTGTATACAAACCGAGTCTTTATTTCCGATGATATTCCGGATTTGATGCCTTCTTATTTGCGCTTTGTCAAAGGAGTGATTGATACCAAGGATTTGCCTTTGAATGTCAGCAGAGAAATGCTGCAAAGAACTCCGGTTCTGGAAAAAGTCCGTAAAGGTTTAGTACGCCGCTTGTTGTCCGAGCTTAAAGCTAAAGCCAAAAATGCCGAAGATTATGCAAAGTTTTGGAACTCTTTGGGTAAGGCCTTTAAAGAAGGTATTTATGAAGATACGGAAAATCGGGAAACGATTGCCGAGCTTTCCCGCTTTTATTCCACTGCCGGAGAGGATTTGGTTTCTTTGGAAGAATATGTCGGCCGTATGAAAGAAGGGCAGAGTTCTATCTTCTATATGACCGGTGAAGATGCTGAAGTTTTGCGCAACAGTCCTCAGCTAGAAGGATTTGAAGCTCGCGGGGTGGAAGTATTGCTGTTTACCGACCCGATAGATGAGTTCTGGCCGCAGGCTTTTCCTGCTTATAAAGATAAACCGTTTAAGGCGGTGTCTATGGCCGGAGATGAGCTTGAGAAAATTAAAAGTGCGGCAGGTATAGAAGGCGATGAAGTTACCAAAGCCGATTTGGATACCTTGCTTGCGTATATGAAGCTTACCTTCGGAGATGCCGTCAAAGATGTACGGACTACGGATAAATTGGTGCGCAGTCCGGTTTGCTTGGTGGCGGCAGAAGGGGATATTAGCCTGAATCTGGAACGTATGATGCGCCTGCATCAACAGCCGTTGGTGCGGGGAAGTGCCAGAGTGTTGGAAGTAAATCCTCGGCATCAGCTGATACGGAAGTTGGCAGAAGCTTTGAAAGATGAGGCGAAAAAGCCTATGGTCGCCGATGCGGTTATGGTGCTTTTGGATCAGGCTCAAGTAGCTGAAGGTGAGCCGATTAAAAATCCCGCCGCGTTTATGCAAAGAATTACAAACTTCATGCTTAACGGGATATAAATTGAAAGGGGTGCTTTGCGGCACCCCTTTTTCGTAATGCATTTTTGCGGCGTTTGCTTTAGTTGTCGCCGATTTTAAGGGCGGCAATAAAGGCTGATTGCGGAATCTCTACTTTGCCGAATTGGCGCATACGCTTTTTACCTTCTTTTTGTTTTTCCAAAAGTTTGCGTTTGCGGGTGATGTCGCCGCCGTAACACTTTGCGGTTACGTCTTTGCGGTATGCTCCGATAGTTTCACGGGCAATTACATTGCCGCCGATTGCCGCTTGGATAGGTATCTTGAATTGATGCCTTGGGATTAAGTCCTTTAGTCTTTCACAAATAAGGCGGCCACGGCGTTCTGCTTGGGAACGGTGAGCCATAAACGATAAGGCGTCTACGTTTTCGCCGTTTACTAATATGGAAATCTTTACCAAGTCGCTTTCCATATAACCGGCAAGTTCATAATCAAAGCTTGCATAGCCTTTGGAAATTGATTTTAAACGGTCGTAAAAGTCAAAAACAATCTCGTTTAACGGTAGTTTGTAAACTGCCATGGCTCGAGAGCCGACATAGGTAAGGTCTTCTTGAATGCCTCGGCGTTCGGTACATAACTGCAAGATAGAGCCAAGATATTCGTCCGGTACCAAAATCGTTGCTTTTACCCAAGGTTCGTCAATTCTGGCTATCCGCACAACGTCCGGCATATCCGCAGGATTATGAAGCTCCATCATCTCCCCGTTGGTTAAATGGATTTTGTAAACTACGCTGGGGGCGGTGGTGATAAGGTCTAAGTCAAACTCTCGGCTTAGGCGTTCTTGGATAATCTCCATATGCAAAAGACCAAGAAAACCGCATCGGAAACCTTGCCCAAGAGCCGCAGACTTTTCTGGTTGGTAATCAAAGCTTGCATCGTTAAGCTGAAGCTTTGCCAAAGATTCTTTTAAGACTTCGTAGTAACTGCTGTCTACGGGAAATAAAGAACAGAAAACAACGGAAATGCTTGGCTTAAATCCTTCCAAAGGTTTTTCTGCCGGACGGGAATCATCGGTAATTGTGTCGCCGACTTTCGTGTCTTTGATAGTTTTTATCGCCGCAGTGATAAAGCCGATTTCTCCGGTTTCCAATGCGTTAACATTCTGCATTTTCGGGGTGAAAATACCGACACGGTCAACGGTGTATTTTGCTCCGTTGGACATCATGCGTATCTGCATACCCTTTTTTAAAACGCCATCTTTTATCCGCAGAAGAATGACAACTCCAAGATAAGCATCATACCACGAGTCAATCAGTAAGGCTTTGAGCGGAGCATCGCTGTCTCCGGTCGGGGAGGGAATGTATTGCACCAAAGCTTCCAAAACATCTTTGATGCCAAGTCCGGTTTTGGCGGAAATGTGTAAGGCGTTTGAAGTGTCAATGCCGATAACTTCTTCTATTTGCTGCTTGACCCTTTCCGGTTCGGCGGCAGGAAGGTCTATTTTGTTAATTACCGGTATGATTTCGTGGTTGGCTTCAATTGCTTTGTAGACGTTTGCCAGAGTCTGAGCCTCTACGCCTTGGGAAGCGTCAACAACCAAAAGCGAACCTTCACACGCTGATAAAGACCGGCTTACTTCATAGGCAAAGTCAACGTGTCCCGGAGTGTCGATAAGGTTAAGTTCATAAGTCTTCCCGTCGTCGGCTTTGTAGTCAAGGCGTACAGTCTGTGCCTTGATGGTGATGCCTCTTTCTCTTTCAATATCCATAGAGTCGAGTATCTGTTCCTTCATCTCCCTTTGGGAAAGGCCGCCGCAATATTCTATCAGACGGTCGGCAAGGGTGGACTTGCCGTGGTCTATGTGGGCAACAATGGAAAAGTTTTTGATATTTTCTTTGTTCATGATATTTCCTGCTTGCTCTTTTGATAAGAATATCTATACATTTTTTAACGTATATACAAGTTTTTTAAATATATCGCTGCGGAGGAAAATATGGAGAGAAAGAATATCGCTTTGGTAATCGGCTCGTTTCATAAAAAAGAAGCCGAAGTTATGTTCAAAGCCGCTCATGAGGCAGCTTCGGAATGCAGTCTTGATATCGTCAAAGAAATATGGATTCCGGGAACGTATGAAGCTCCGTTGGCAATTAAACGTTTGCTTATGAAAAACGAAATCGACGGCGTTGCCGTTTTAGGTATTATTGAAAGAGGGGAGACTAAACACGGGCTGATTATGGGGCAATCTGTCAGCGATGCCATAATCTCTTTGCAGTTGGAGTTTATGAAGCCTGTGGGAATTGGGATAATCGGTCCGGAAGTTTTGCCCGAGCAAATTGAACCAAGGTTGCTTAATCATGCCAAAGGAGCAGTTGTGGCGGTGCGCTCTATGCTGGATTTGCCAATTTGGTAGGGCAAAAAACCTTCTTTTTTGATAAGAAATCGTTTCCAAAAAAAGAAATATATTGTAGTATCCAAAAGTTATAATTTTGTAAGTTCAAATAAACGAAAGATATTGATATGGCTGGAAGCGTAAATAAAGTAATTTTAGTTGGAAACTTGGGCAGAGAACCCGAAATTAGACATTCTAATGCCGGACAGAAAATCGCAAGCCTTTCGGTGGCGACTTCCGATGTCTGGAAAGATAAAAGCGGGCAGAAACAGGAAAAAACCGAATGGCATAGAGTGGTGATTTTTAACCCTAATTTGGCAGATATTGCCGAACGCTTTCTCCATAAAGGTTCAAAAGTATATGTCGAGGGTGCTTTGCAAACCCGTAAATGGACTGACCAGTCCGGACAGGAAAAGTATTCTACGGAAATTGTTATCGGTAATTTTAAAGGCGAACTGGGTATTTTGGACGCTAAGACCGGTTCTGATGCCGGTAGCGATTGGGGGGCTTCATCAGCTTCTGCGTCGTCAGCTTCCTCTGCAGGCGGTTGGGATAGTTCGCCTGCGGCTCCGGCTGCTTCCGGCGGTGATTTCGATGATGAAATACCGTTTTAGGACTTCCCTAATCATCAACGGTTTAC
The DNA here is from genome assembly GCA_017507765.1 of Alphaproteobacteria bacterium. Lineage (GTDB taxonomy): Bacteria > Pseudomonadota > Alphaproteobacteria > CACZRW01 > CACZRW01 > RGIG5556. The sequence goes on from JAFWAG010000012.1 coordinate 24,458, forward strand.
CAAAATAAGTTTTGTTATAAATAGTAGTTAGGCAGGAAAAGTGACTGTAACCGAAATACAGAACAATCAGACGATAACGCCTGTGGTTATCGAAGAGGAAATGAAACGCTCTTATCTGGATTACGCAATGAGCGTTATTGTATCAAGAGCTTTGCCGGACGTCAGAGACGGCTTGAAACCGGTGCATCGGCGAATTTTATACGCCATGAAGGAAAACGGCTATGATTACAATAAGCCTTTCCGTAAATCCGCCCGCATCGTCGGTGATGTCATGGGTAAATATCACCCGCATGGGGACTCTTCCATTTATGAAGCTATGGTTCGTATGGCGCAGGATTTCTCTATGCGTCTGCCGCTTATTGCTTCCCAAGGTAACTTCGGTTCTATGGACGGAGATCAGCCGGCGGCTATGCGTTATACCGAAGCTCGTTTGGCTTTGGCGGCAAGTTCTTTGCTGGACGATATTGATAGAGATACGGTTGATTTCCAACCCAACTATGACGAAACGACCAAAGAGCCGGAAGTTCTGCCGGCAAGTTTCCCTAACCTGTTGGTAAACGGTGCCGGCGGTATCGCCGTAGGTATGGCAACAAATATTCCGCCGCATAATCTGGGCGAGGTTGTTGATGCTTGTGTCGCTTGTATCGATAATCCAGAGATAACCGCTGAAGAGTTAGTAGAAATCGTTCCGGGTCCGGACTTTCCTACCGGAGGGCAAATCCTTGGGCGGAGCGGGGCAAGGTCGGCTTTGCTTACCGGACGTGGGTCGATTATTATGCGGGCTCGTTGCTCTATCGAGGAAATCAAAAAAGATAAATACGCCAATGTCGTTACGGAAATACCGTATCAAGTAAATAAAGCGGAAATGGTTTCTAAAATCGCCGGATTGGTAAGAGAAAAGGTGATTGAAGGAATCTCTGATATCCGGGACGAGTCTGATAGACAGGGCGTGCGGGTGGTTATTGAAATCAAAAAAGATGCTCATCCGGAAGTCGTATTAAATCAGCTGTATAAATATTCTCAGCTCCAGACCAGTTTTGGCGCAAATATGTTGGCTTTAAACGGCGGGCGGCCTATGGTTATGGGCTTGAAAGACATTCTGAATGCTTTCATTGCTTTCCGTGAAGAAGTTATTCGCCGGCGTACGGTTTATGCTCTGACTAAAGCCAGAGACCAAGCTCATATCTTGGTGGGCTTGGCGATTGCTGTTGCGAATATTGACGAGGTTATTAACTTAATCCGTACGGCTCCCGATCCGGTTGTCGCTAAAGCTCAGTTGATGGAAAGAAATTGGGCGGCGGAAGACGTAGAGCCTTTGGTGGTTTTGATTGATGAACCTGATCGTAAAGTCGTTGACGGGCATTACAAGCTTTCGGAAACTCAGGCAAAAGCTATTTTGGAATTGCGCTTGCAGCGTTTGACCGGTTTGGAAAGAGAAAAAATCCACGGCGAATTGCAAGAATTGGGCGCAGAAATCAAAGGATATTTGGCTATTTTGGGTTCTCGGGAAAGATTGTATGAAATAATCCGTGAAGAACTTTTGAAAACCAAAGAACTTTTTGCTACTCCCCGCCGGACTACGATTGAAAACGTAGAGTTCGAACAGGATATCGAAGACTTAATTCAGCGTGAGGATATGGTGGTTACGGTAACGAATACCGGCTATATCAAGCGAGTTCCTCTGTCAACTTATCGGGCGCAGAAACGTGGCGGAAAAGGGCGCTCGGGAATGTCTACCCGTGAAGAGGATTTTGTTTCTCAGCTGTTTGTCGCAAATACTCATACCGCAGTTCTGTTCTTTTCCACTAACGGTAAAGTTTACAAGCTTAAAGTTTATCGCTTGCCGGAAGGTTCGCCGCAGTCTTTGGGTAAAGCTATGATAAATATCTTGCCGCTGGAGCAGGGTGAAACCATTACTACGGTTATGCAACTGCCGGAAAATGAAGGCGAGTGCGATAAGCAATATGTTATGTTCGCAACTGCTAGCGGAAATGTCCGCCGGAACCGTCTGTCCGATTTTATAGATGTTAAGTCGAACGGTAAAATTGCGATGAAGCTTGATGAGGGCGATACGCTTATCGGCGTACAGGTTTGTGATGAAACGCTGGATATCTTGCTTGCCGGAAGAAACGGTAAGTGCGTGCGCTTCCCAGTTACCGGTATTCGTGTGTTCTCTGGTCGTACTTCTACTGGTGTGCGTGGCGTAAAGCTTGCTGACGGAGATGAAGTAATTTCTATGTCCGTTTTGAAACACGCTAAAGCCGATATTGATGTCCGTGATGCTTATTTAAAAGAAGCTTTGGCTCGCAGAAGGGCGGAAGGATTAAGCGATACCGATGATACGGTTGAGACGGAAAGTTCTTCGGCAGTAAGCATAAGCGAAGAAGAGTTCGCTAAAATGCAGGCTGATGAAGAGTTTATTCTGACCGTTACCGATGCCGGATACGGTAAACGTTCTTCCGCTTATGAATACCGGATTACCAGTCGAGGCGGCTCGGGCGTAACCAATATTGATTTGGGCAAAAAGAAAGGCTCGAAAGTCGTTGCTTCCTTCCCTGTTACGGATAATGCTCATATCTTGATGGTTACGGACGCAGGACAGCTTATCCGTATGCCAGTGAACGGTGTCAGAATTGCCGGAAGAAATACTATGGGCGTAATTATGTTCCGTACTTCCGAAGGCGAAAAAGTCGTTTCAGCAATCTCGGTCGAAGATTTAGGCGAAGATGAGGAAACGGAAGATATCCAAAATACGGAAACGCCAAATGAGGAAACCGTTGAATCAACTGCCGATGTAACTTCAAGTGCGGAAATTGAGGAAACTTCGGAAAAGGAAGATGATAATGGCTAATACTGTCGGGGTATATCCGGGAACTTTTGATCCCTTTACCTATGGCCATGCCGATATAACCAAACGGGCTTTGGACGTAGTGGATACTTTGATTGTCGGTGTGGCCGAGCATAGTGGAAAGTTTACGTTATTCTCTTTGGCTGAACGCTTGGAAATGGTCAAAGAGGAAGTGGCAAAAATTGAACTTCCGGCGGGAAAAAATCTACTGGTTAAGCCTATTGATAACCTGTTGATTGATTTTGCAAACCAAGCAGGGGCAAAAATAATTTTCCGCGGATTGCGCGCTATTTCCGATTTCGAGCTGGAGTTTAAGCTGTGTATCATGAACCGTCGTTTGGATAAGGAAATTGAAACCATATTCCTTATGGCGGGAGAAAAATATCAGTTTATATCTTCGAATTTCGTGAAAGAAATAGGCTCTTTGGGCGGAGATATATCCAGTTTCGTCTCTCCGGAAGTGGCGCAAAAGCTTACGAACAAGTTTGAAGGAGCAAAGCTATGTCGTTAAGAAAAGTCGTGGCGGCACTGTTCGCCATTTTGTGTTTAACCATCTCTTCAAGTAATGCAGAGGATATTAACATGACTAAAAAAGATATTACCATTGATGAAAATACCTTGTATCTGGATTTAAAAGACGGACGGGTTGTAATCCAAATGCGTCCGGATTTGGCACCTAAGCACGTTGCCAGAATTAAGGAATTAGTGAATACCGGTTTTTATGACGGACTTACTTTCCACCGTGTGATTGACGGATTTATGGCTCAGACCGGAGATCCGGAAGGTAACGGTACCGGCGGTTCCGGACAATATCTGCCGGCAGAGTTCTCTAAAGCTAAGCATATTCGTGGTACAGTATCTATGGCCAGAGCCAGTGATGTAAACAGTGCGGACAGCCAGTTCTTTATCTGCCTTGATGATCCTTCTTGGTTGAACGGACAATACACCGTTTGGGGAGAAGTCGTCGACGGTATGGAATACGTTGATATGATTAAAAAAGGTGATTCCCGTGATAACGGTGCAGTGTCGTCTCCGGATAAAATCGTAAAGATGAGCATGGCAAAACAATAGTTTTCCGGCATTATAAAAAGATTAAAGGGGAGCTTTATAGCTCCCCTTTGTCGTTGCCGCAGTGGTTCAAAGTGGCTCGAGGCGGGTAGCCATATGCGAGGCGGTGCGAGCCGCACTGGCTATTTTATTTCTATTCATTTCACAGTTTTAATTTGTGTGGCGTTTTATGAGTTAAAGGAGTGGTTTTGGAGAGAGGAAGAGGGCGTATTCTTCTATTGTATGGTTATTATTGTTTATGAACTGCTGAAATAAGTAAAATAAAACCGCCTTGGCAAGAAGCAAGACGGTTTTAAGTCTTATTATCCTAAGCTATAGGCTTTAGAGATTCTATTTGAACTCCCAAGTCATAGTCTGCTTGTCTGCGGAACAGGCGGTAATAGCAGCGTTAGCATTGGTTAAAGGACTAGATGCGTTAACGGCTTCGGTCGTTCCAACTTTCAAGCTTACGAAGAAAGTAGTATCACCCCAGTAAGATTGTACAAGCTTAACACAAGAAGCCTTAGGTACGTCCGGCACGCTGATAGTAAAAGTACCCTGACCAACAGCATTTGCAGACTGGGCAATGGTTACTTCCGTACCGAAAGGAGACCAGCCAACCGGAGCGGCAGTGTTTGCAGTACCCGGTTTGATGTATTCAGAGCTTAAATATCCCAGTTTAAACATATTTGCAGCGGAAATACCGGTGTAGTCGGAATTATATATTTGTTTGGCCTGAGCGGAAACGATTTGAATCATATCCATAGCTTTGTTGGTTTTAAATGTTGCCATGGCCATTGTATAACCAGCGATACCGCCGGCACTTAAAACACCGATAATGGCGAGAACGCCAAGCATTTCAATCATAGAACGTCCGGA
>JAFWAG010000013.1 GCA_017507765.1 Alphaproteobacteria bacterium
ACCGTCAAGGTTTCTTTATTTTCTTCAATATACTCAGCCGCCGCATTCTTAAGCAAAAGCAACGTGTTTGCTTCATTGATATTATCTATATCCTGCCTGCGGTCAGCAACGTGTTTATAAAGCACCGGTGTCAGAGCAGCGATAAGCCCTAACATAATAATTGCTTCAACGGTAATACTGCCGATTTGGACGCTATTTTCTAGCGGGGGGGGGTAGAGACTTTCATTTTCTTAGGTAACATATGCATTATCGAATCTCCTGCATCTAAAAACCACCTAAAGTATATTTTAAACGCAACAAAATGCAAATATTTAAATAAAATCTATCTCTAACCCCCTACCTACCCTCTTAATCCTTTATTTCGATAATATAAACCGCCGCTTCCGGCGCAACCATAGGTGCATAACTACCTGTCTTAGGAGCAGGAAGCTTTTGGCTTATCCCATAGGGTAAAGATTCTTTACATATAGTCAAAGAACAATAGCCCGAACCACCGCCTCCGCCAGGATCATCAGTAGAACTTGTACATCCCGCGCCATCTCCGCCATAAGGAACTCCAGGATACGTTGGACAAGTTCCATTTCCTCCGCCGGCTTTTCCAACCATTCCTTGGCCATTTTCATAAAAGCCATAACCATTTGCCGGATTACCAGTCGTAGTAGTACCGCCACCACCACCCCAACCACTTCCTCCGGCATCTCCAGATGCACCACCGCCTCCTCCTGCAACAATTTTTAAATTGGCCAAAGAATAAGAACTCCCAAGATAAAATCCTATACCGGAGCCACCGGATTGCGTATCATTATAAAAAGAAGTCCCTCCTTTTTTTATGGCAATTTTAAAAATTGTTCCTGCCGCAAAATCTGCGCTTCCGGAAACTATTCCTCCTTTACCTCCGGCAGAAACCGTATGGGTATCTCCCGCTCCTCCGGCACAAGCTAACCCATAAGTTCCCTTATATGGAGCAGTATAAGAAGCTCCTTCCGTTCCAGAAAGTAAAACTCTGGTCCATGCAGGGATTTGATTCATATCGCAGGTATAAGAAGTCGGAGAGGTACTGGTAAGTGTCAGTTTAAATGTCCCACTTGCCGGAGACGAACCATAACTTTTCATCGTAGTTTGTAACTCTGCACAAGTACGATTTAATTTATTTTCTCGACCAATTTGACAGGCAATGCTTGTTCCCGCATTACACTTTTCAATTACTTCTTTGGTTGAATATCCCGTGGTATTCTTGAACCAACAAGTTGTCGAAGTTCCCACCGCTCCAAGCTTATATACGCCATTTTCCGGCATTTGGCTTAAGGTTTTATATGCATCTATAATCTTTTGACAGTTCGTATTAAGACTATAGGTGTTTGCTAAACTGCAAGCTTCATTATTACCTCCGTTGCAAGCCTCAATAAGTTCCACCGCATTATATCCGGCAGTCGAAGTGAAATAGCATTTAGTTTTGCTTGCTTCACCGTTTGAATTACTTCCCGTTAAACGATAAGCATAATTTGAAGTAGGAAAATCGCCGTCCACTCTATAACTTATCAAAATATCATTACAAATGTGATTACAACGTCTGGCATAGGCATCATTGCATTTCCGAGCGGTACCGTCATCACATAACCCGATTAATTCGGTACATTTTTTCTCTTCCCACTTATTTATACAGCGTTCTTCTTCGGGAACTTCATCATTGTCGACACAGAACTCCTTAGCGGTAAGTTTTTCAAAAGAATGATTTTCAATCTCTGAAAATATTTTTTCCATATCAAGGCTATCTTCTTCATCATAAGTAGTCGTTACTACGGGGATTCCCGTCGGCAATGAAGTAAAACCGTAATTGGAAACATCTTCCGCCCAGACTCCATTGATTCCCCAAGCACGATTTGCATCTTGCGCAGAATATATCCCTGCCGACACGCCAAGCAAAGCCGCAACCTTCGCC
>JAFWAG010000014.1 GCA_017507765.1 Alphaproteobacteria bacterium
ATCCTAAGGTAACTACCGGCTATCAACCTGTTGTGGCTCCGGAGGCGGCAGTTTATATCGTGGAAATAAAGGAATAATTCTTTAACGGCGATAGGGCATACAAAAATCCCCTTTAACCTTTCACGGTTAAAGAGGATTTTGTTTTAAGATTATTCAACGATTATTTGCTAAACAATCCTTTGATTGCGCTATCTAATTTTTCGCTAGCTTTGCTTGCCACATCACTGATAACGCCTTCGGATACTGCGGAAACCGCAACCTTGACCGCTTCGTTAACAAAAATCGAGAGGGATTTAGCAATGGCATCGCCAATCGGTAAACCATTTTCTTGAGTTCCGATGTTGTTAACAATGATATCAGGAATCTTGATTTCTATTTTCTTGGTATCATTCTTCATAAGCGTAGCCGCAACCTTTACTTCACCGTCAGTGAAGACCAGTTCACGAATGAATACTTTCTTACCCGGTTTGGTGCTTTCTTCCGCCGGAGCAACTTCTTTCTTGCCTGAAGAAGGGCTAAGGTAAGAGTTAATGTTGGTCATAAGAACGCCTAAGTTCGATGCTCCGTTGCGGATTTCATATAAGAACTCGGCATCTTTTACTTCCAGCTTGTCAATGATGATGACATCTTTGGTAAGGCTAGCAAGGTCAACCTTTAACAATACCTTGTCCAAAGAGAAAATCGAATTGTCCGAAAAGCCGCTTGGGTTCCGAATGTCCAAATCTTCGATTTTAAAGCTGCCCTTTAAGAGCTTTAAGTCAACTTCTTCCAAATTGACGGCGGTTTTCGTGATTTCCGGAACGTAAGTATTAACCGCAGTCTTTACAATCTGGTTAATGCTGGCGACAAGAATAAAGGCGGCAATCAAAAGTATAACAATTATGCCGATAATTATTTTGGCTAGTTTCATGTAAGTCTTCCTTCCTTTGTATCAGTTATAACTGCTCATATGTTAATGCATTTTGCAAATAACACAATACTATCTGATAGATTAGGTTTTCTTAACAGATAAAGCCCGAGTTGCGAAAGGAAAAATATCCGCTTTGCGAAACAATAATATGGTCGTGAAGGATAATGTTTACCGCCAACAGAGCTTGCTTTATCTGCGACGTCATGGCGATATCTTCTTTGGAAGGATTAACGTCGCCGGAAGGGTGGTTGTGTATCAGAATAATACTGGCGGCACGAAGCTCTAAAGAACGCTTTAATACTTCTCTGGGATATAACGGCGTATGATTTATGGTGCCTTTGTTTTGCTGTTCGTCGGCTATCATGCGGTTTTTCGAGTCAAGAAAGATAATCCGCAGGCTTTCTTCTTTGTTGTTGCCCATGGCGGCTCGGCAATAGTCGATAATCTTTTCCCAACTGTCAATAATTGGGGCAGAGGACGCCTTTACCTTTAACATACGGATAGCGCATTGCTGAACCGTTTTAATCGCTGCGGCGGTGGTTTCTTTGACGCCTTCGGTCTCCATAAGCTCTTGCGGAGAGGCGGTAAAAACTCCGGCAATGTCTCCGAACTTGGCAATCAGAGTTTTCGCTAAGGGCTTTACGTCTTTGCGAGGAATGGCAGTCATAAGCAAAAGTTCCAGTAACTCGTAATCCGCTAAGGTTTCTCCGCCTGCGGATAAAAGCTTTTCCCGCAGTCTTTCTCTGTGGCCGTGATTAACAGAGGTGGAGTTTACTTCCATAATAAAAACGCCTTACAGAACATAGGGTGGTTTATCTAAACCTTTGGGGGATAACGTGAAAATCTCTACTCCCGAAGAGGTTACGCCAACGGTGTGTTCAAATTGGGCAGATAAAGAGCGGTCTCTGGTTACCGCTGTCCAGCCGTCTTCTAAAATCTTACAGTCTGGGCCGCCGATGTTGACCATTGGCTCAATCGTGAAAATCATGCCTTCTTTTAATTCAACGCCTTCGCCTTTGCGACCATAATGCAAAACGTTCGGTTCGGTATGAAAGGCGGTGCCTACTCCGTGGCCGCAAAAGTCCCGTACTACCGAATAGCGATTGCTTTCAACATATTTTTGTATGACGTAACCAATGTCGCCTAAGGTAGCGCCGGGTTTTACCGCTTCAATGCCCTTCATCATGGCGTCATAAGTTACTTGCACAAGCTTTTTGGCTTTTACTCCGACATTGCCGATTTCATACATACGGCTTGTATCGCCAAACCAACCGTCCAAGATAACCGTAACGTCAACGTTGGCTATGTCTCCGGTCATTAAAACTTTGTCGCCGGGAATGCCGTGGCAAATGACGTGGTTAATCGAAATGCACGATGATTTCGGATAACCACGATAACCTAAGGTCGCCGGAACAGCATCGTGAGAGACAATAAAATCATGGATTAAATCGTCAATATCTTTGGTCTTGGCTCCGGCTTTCATATAGGGAGTGATGTAGTCGAGGGTTTCGGCCGCAAGTTTGCCGGCTTTGCGCATTTTGGCAAAACCGGCGGCGTCATGAAGAACTATTTTTCCCGACATCTTTGTTCGCTATTCCTTAACGCTTTATTCCCAAGCACCGGCAAGACGGTTAAGTCTTAATATTTCTGTCCATTCGGCAGTTTTCATGGTGCTGAGATTCAATAAGGTAATTTTGAAAACTAATTCCCGATAATCATAAACCGCACTTACATTCTTTGCGACCAGATTAAACTCGGCAGAAAGTTCATACTTGTTCGCTCCGGCATCGGGGGCGGCGGCAAGGACTAAGTTCGGTGCAAGGTTGATTCTCTGCTCTATCTGATGCTTGACGACCAGAGGATTTATCGTCGAAATATCCGCAAAAGATGTTACCGTATTAACATAAATGGAGGCCTTGTTTTCAGGGTCTTGGAAAATTGTCGCCGAAGTCATCTGCGTTAAAGTTCTTTCCACCATTTTGGAAATGTCCGGAACCGTAGGCTCTTCGCTTTTTTCAAGCGGAAGCATGGGGGCAGACGTACACGCTGCCATCAATCCGCAGAACATAATTAAAGATAAGGTTTTGAATAACTTAGACATAATATCCTCCTTAAGAAAATTATTCTTCAAAAATAAATCGTTCGGCGTCTTCCGGAGCGTCCGCAGCCTTAGATGTTACATATGAATATACGATGAAACCGGCAGGATTCTGCATTTTATAGGCTTGCGATATTCGGCGAGGTGCATAGCCAACGGTCATGGTCGCATACCAAGAATCATGCTCCGGCGGACGGCCGTCAGTAAAAGTATCGGTGGTTTCATAACGTACACGCCAATTTGTTATGCCACGGTTGTTTAATCTTTCCGCCCAAAGGATTTTGACGTCTCGTTTTAAGCCGGATTTGCGGATTTCTTCCAAAGCTCTGGCTCTTTCCTGCATATTTAAAGCATAAGTGTCGGCGGTGGACATAATGTTAAACAGGCTTTCAGGTCCCCATTGCTCGTTCATTACGTTTAAATCCGGAGTTACGGAGTTCCGAAGCTTTACATAGTCGGTAACGTATTTTTCGGTCATCAGGGTAAAGGCAGGAATCCTGCTTGTAAAACCTTCGATAGGCTGGACAATATCATCGTAGCGGTTCAGAACTACAATTCTTGGCTTTATGCTCAGCTGAGGAGCCAGATAAAACAAAATGCAGCCTAAGATAATAGTTCCGCACATACTGATAATAGAGGCAATCGCCATAATACGAGAGGTTTTAAGATATCGCCTTTCCGGCATTGCGGGAACGTGAACACTTTCCGGATAAGCGCCCAGAACATCATTGGAAGAACCTTCTTTCAGGTTGCTTACAAGCTTGATAAATCTTGTGATGATGTTCATGGAAGCTTCTCCGTACCTGTGGTCATAGAAAGCCGCTTAATTAAGCTTTGGGCGTCCGCTTTGCCGTAGGTTTAGCCTTCGCCGTACGAGTGGTTTTGGCTTTTTTTGCTGCCGGTTTACGGCTTGCGGCGGTCTTTTTCGCCGGAGCTTTCGGAGCGGTTTTAGCAGCGGTTTTTGCTTCTGCCTTAACTTCGGTCTTTGGCTCTGCTTTAGTTGCCGCCGGAGCTTTCTTTGCTGCCGGTTTGGCTTTTGCCTTTGCTTTGGCTTTAGCTTTAGCCTTGACCTTTACTTTCGGTTCTGAAGCTTTGGCAATTTCCGGTTCCGCTTTTACGGCTTCCGGAGCTTTGGGTGCCGGAGCAGGGGCTTTCGCTTGCATCTGTTCGGCGGCAGTAATCTTTTTGCGCTTGGTTAAAATCGAGAAAATGATAATCAATAAAATGACAAGTCCAACCAATGGAATTAAGTCAACGTGATTATTACAAGCGATATTATCCATAATTTTTTTACCCTCCTTCTGGGCATTAAATACATCAAGGGAAAAACTTTCTTTATTATCAGCACTTTGGCGGTACCAATCAATATTTTTTACAATTTTGATATGGTCGTGAACCGAAGCGAGTTCATAAAGAGCGTCGTTGTTTCCTTCTCCTGCGATACGCAGCATCCAGATATTGCTATCACTTTTAGCATTATTTACCGTATTTTGTACAGTCTTGAATTGGCCAATTTTAAACATGGCGTTCGGATTGCCGATATCGGCTGCTTTTTGGTAGTATTCTTTGGCTTTGGCAGGGTTCGGAGAGACGCCGTTGCCGCCTTCGTAAATCAGACCAAGTTTATATAATGCTTCGACGGAACCGTTTTCGGCTGCTTTTTCAAACCAGTAAATGGCTTTTTCATTATCCAAAGGAACGTAAGCTCCGTCAAATAAGGCATTGCCCATCATATATTGAAAGAAAGGAAGGCCTTTTTCGGCTCCTTTTTCATAGATAGCGATTCCTTTCTTCGGGTCGCGGTCAACTCCGTTGCCTTCTATGTACATACGGGCAAGGACAAACATAGCTCCGGGGTTGTCTTGGTCGGCGGACTTGTTAAACCACGAAAGAGCTTTACCGTCATCACGGTCAATGCCTCTGCCATAGAAATACATAAGGCCTAAGGTAAACTCTGCCCGAGAGTCTTTATCCTTTTCCGCCGCTTCGGTGAAATAGTCATAGGCTTTGCTAAAGTCGCCTTGGTTATACGCTTCTGAGCCAAGTTCATATTTGGACGGAGCAGAGGCGGTAGCTTCACAAAAACCGCAAAAAATAAAAAGACTGATAAGTAATAAAACTTTCGGCATTATAGTTATTCTCCGTACAGGATTAAACATTAAGTTGCTTAATATTAAACACTCTGATGATATTTTGCTACATTTAAATAAAAGACAGCGGCTTTATTTAAGCTTTATACAATCAAGCGGAGTGATTCTTTTATGGCTTTACTTACACCAATGGCTACTTCGCTTATGTTCTGGGCGGTCATGTAACACGGAGTAGTGATGATTTTGTTGCTTTCATCAACCGTGATTTCTTCGGCATTTTGGTATACGGCTTCTCCGCCCATTGCTTCAATCTGAGCGCCGATTGCTTTGTCTTGGCCAATGGTTACTTTGATGGTTTTTAATATTAGGGCAAGTAAAAGAGGGGCAATACATAAAGCGACAATAGGCTTCTTGGCAGAATGAGTGGAAATGACCGCTTTGGCAACGTCGGGATTTATGGAACAGGAAACGCCTTTTTCCGCATAATCGCATAAGTTCTTTATGGCTCCAAGTCCGCCAGGGAAAACTAAAACGTCAAAGTCTTCTGGACGGTATAAAGATAAATCTTTTACCGGACCACGGGCAATACGGGCGGCTTCGGTTTGGATTTGGCGGCGTTCAGAGGTGGTTTCTCCGGTCGCATTGTCCGTAACCGTGAACTCTGTATGCGGGGCAAAGCAAGTATAAACGCCTCCTTCATTACTGATGGCAAGAAGGGCGGATACAGATTCATGGATTTCCGAACCGTCTTTAGACCCGCAGCCCGAAAGAACAACTGCAAACTTTACTGGCTTTGACATGGCATACTCCTTTATCTTCGGTTGTTTATTTCTTTTTATTACTTTATAAGGTGCAAAAAGAAAGTCCATAAAGAAAAAAGGAGATAAGCTGATGACGGCGGAAATTACGGTGCTGGATAACGGAATCAGAGTGATTACTGACAATATGCCTCAGGCCGAAAGTGTAGCTTTGGGAATGTGGGTAAATGCCGGAGCGCAAAACGAAAGCAAAGAAAATAACGGCATATCCCATTTGTTGGAACATATGGCTTTTAAAGGAACGACAACCCGTACTTTTAAAGATATAGATGAAGAAATCGAAAATCTCGGCGGGTCGATAAATGCTTATACTTCCAGAGAAGAAACCGCTTATTACGCCAGAATGTTAAAGGAAAATGCCGATACCGCAATGGATATTATCGGCGATATTTTACAAAATCCTACTTTCCCTGATGAAGAACTGAAAAAAGAAAAAACCGTTATTATTCAAGAAATCAATCAAAGCTATGATACTCCCGATGATTATGTCTTTGACTTGTATCAAGAGAAAGCTTTTCCTAATCAGCCGCTTGGGCGGCCGATTGCCGGTTTGGCAGAAAACGTTAAGGCTTTTACCAGAGATGATATTCAAAGCTATGTTGCGGAACAGTATGTCGCTTCGCAAATGGTGTTTTCTGCGGCAGGAAACGTAAATCATGACCAGATTATCGGACTAGCGGAAAAGATTTTTACCAAATTTCCCAAAAAAGATAAAAAACTTCCCGTAACTCCGGTTTATAAAGGCGGAGATGTCCGCTGTGAGCGGGATATCGAACAACTGCAACTGGTGCTTGGCTTTAACGGTATTCCTTATAATGACGAAGCGTATTATGCCGCAAATATCATGGCGATAATTCTGGGTAATTCTACGACTTCACGTATGTATCAGGAAATCCGTGAAAAAAGAGGCTTGGTATATAATATATGGTCGTATCCGTCATTTTATCGTAATGCCGGTATGTTTAACATCTATGCGGGAACGTCGGCGGAAAGCGCAGATGAGCTTATTCCTGCGGTTGGCGGAGAAATACGCAAAATAACGGAATATATTACGCCACAAGAGCTTGCCAGAGCAAAGGCGCAGATGAAGGCTAATATTCTGATGTCGCTGGAAAGTTCATCTTCCCGCTGTGATAAAAATGCCAGACAGATGCTGATTTTTAATCGCCTTTTGACCAGCGAAGAAATGCGGGAGAAAATAGAGGCTGTTTCGGCTGGTGACGTTCTGCAAGTGGCGGCAAGGATTTTTTCGTCCGAGGTTACTTTTGCCGCTCTTGGGCGGGTGAAAGAGCTTAAAGAGCCGGAAGCAATCCGGAAAGATTTAGGCGTTTCCTTGACCTGAGGAAAGCATATTTGCGTCTACACCCAATTTCTTTAACGCACTTTTCCATTTCTGTTGGTGCGGAGTGGTGAAAATTAAATCATTGTCGGCATCGGTTATTAACCAAGTGCTGCTGTGGAGTTCTTCTTCCAACTGTCCTGCTCCCCAACTGGCATAGCCAAGGGCTACCATGCTTTTGGCGGGGCCTTTGCCAAGGGCTATGGCTTCCAAAATGTCAAGGGTTGCCGTTATCGCTATTTCTTCGCGGATAATAACCGTGGTGGCTAAGAAATAATCGGCGGTGTGTAAGACAAAGCCTCGGGTGCTTTCTACGGGGCCGCCATAAACAATGTCCGGTTCAAAAACAATCTCGGAAGGCGGAATGTTAATATCAAGCTGTTTTAAAAGCTCGGGAAACTTAACCGGAAAAATAGGGCGGTTGATTACTATGCCCATGCTTCCTTCTTTGGAGTTAGAGCAGACATAAATCAAAGAACGGTCAAAGCGAACGTCGTCTATGCCGGGCATGGCAATCAGGCATTTGCCGGTTAAAGAAATATTGTTATCCGTTTTAAGGGATTTTTCTGCCGGTTTGTTCTTTGCTTTGGTGCTTTTTGCCACTATGAAGTTTCCTTTAAGTAAACGTCTTAATAATCAATCGGCGTAAGCTCTTCAAACTCTAGGTGTCGGTTTAAGTCTTCTGCTATTGCGCCGTCAAATCCCGAAAAAACAATGCTGTTGAAATATTGACCGATAATCCTTTGCCATTCGGGATTCCAATATTCAACAACAATTGCAGATTCATCATCGTCAGATATTTTACGAAGCCAGAAAGGATTTTGCAACTTCCAGTTTTGCCGCCATAAAAAGTCCGTGTCCTTTACCGTGGCGACTTTAAACGAGGATAAGACCAGTCTTTTTGCGCCGTTTTTCTTGAATTTTAAAGAGTGGATTTCGTCGGCGGTCAAAAGAGTTTTGTTTTGGAAAAAGGGTTCTATAACCAAAATGTCATGGTTGGTTTGCTTTAACTGATTGATAAAGCTTTTTTTGCTTGAAAAGCCGGAAGTGTCCGTAACGATCAGAATGTTTCTTGCGTCTTTCAATTCGTTGATGTTTGCCGCATTTTCCATAAAGGGAGGGTCAGACGGAATGGTTTTAAACGCAATTTCCGGAACCGGAGCCGTATACAAAGGAACGGCATGAGAAGCGGCAAGATTTTCAATTACAGACAGTTTTCCGGGAGGGCATATTTCCTCGCCCATGACCGTAAGGTTAAAATCTTTGATAGCTTTAATTGCGTCTGTGGCAAAAGGGCGGTCATTGCAATACCGGTTTTCAAGGATAATGCCGTCTAAGTTACGGGCAAAGCGGCGGGCGGCAGAGCCTACTTTTTGCGAGTCGCTTTGTTCGGCAAATAAATTGATGATGAATATTTCTTCCGGAGTCTTCGCATTATATTTCTGCGCACGGGAAAGTTCGGCATGAACATCTTCCCAATCTCCACGATATAATAGGTTTTCTCCGCCTTTTACCGCCATGATGAACTTTGGTGATTGTTTCTTTGCGTGTTCGGAAAGGGTGATAAGCATATTCCGCATCTCTTCCCGATAGTTGGGAATCTCTGCTACCGGAAGGATAAGACGCTCTTTTAACGGGTCATATTCTTCCTGCGTTTGGGCAAAAGCGTTTCCGGAAAGGCTTAAAAGTCCAAGAAATACAAGGCTGACGATAAAATTAAGAGACATATTTAAAATATCCATTATAGTATTTAAACATTACAGACTATATACTTTATTAGTTATTGTGCTTTGAGTAAAGGTAAGATGAATATTCCGATTGTGTGGGTGCTGGACGACGGTAGACCCGGTACGTTTAATCAGGCTCTTGGTGTGGCTGAGGCTTTAGGTTTTCCTTTTGCGGTAAAGAAAGTTGCGTATAACAAGCTCGCAAAGCTGCCAAACTGTTTGCGGGGAGCTTCGCTAATCGGTATTGCCAAAGAAACTCTTGCCGAGCTTGCAGGGCAGGATTTGCCCGATATTTTAATTACTTCCGGACGCAGAGCGCTTCCTTTTGCTCGCTATATACGCAAGGTTTCTGGTGGAAAAACTCGTCTGGTGCAGATTATGTATCCGGGGAAAAGCGGCTTGAAAGACTTTATGTTGGTCGCAGTGCCAAAGCACGATAACGTAAAGATTAAACGTAAAAATGTTATGCAAATTATCGGCGCTCCGCATCGGGTAACCGCCGAAAGGCTGAGGGAAGAGGCGAATCATTGGCTTTCTCGGTTTGCGGATTATCCACGTCCTTTTACGGCTTTAATCGTGGGTGGAAGCACGAAAAATCGTCAATTTACGGCGGAAATGGCAAAGGATTTGGCTTGGCGGGTGAACGAGCTTATCAGTGCTAATCCCGGAACGGTTTTGCTTACGACTTCCAGACGCACGGGTAAGGAGCAAGAAGAAATCCTTTTGAAAGAAATAGCGGAACCTCGCTATGTCTATAAGTGGGGAGATAAAGGCGAAAATCCTTATTTCGGCTTTCTGGCGTTGGCGGACAGAATTATCGTAACCGGAGATTCCGTTTCTATGTGTTCGGAAGCTTGCGCAACTCCGGTGCCGGTCTACATATATGATAATCCGGAACTTTTGACGCCAAAGCATAAGCGTTTTCTGGACGGACTTTATGAAGAAGGATATGCCGAGTCTTTAACTGGAGAAGAAGCAGAAGATGAAGCTCCGCACCTTACGCTAAATCCGGCGGAAGATATCGCTAAAAAGGTTAAAAAGCTTTATAACAAAGAATAAAGCGTGCGATTATTTCCCGCAGTGGGCGTAGTAGTAGTCAACGGTATTCCAATTATTATCCCGACTTACCCAATGTGTGTTGCCAGTGCCAAGCCAAACTTGCCAGCCACCGTCATTAGGGGCGCTATAACCATTGTTATAATTATCCGTACTCCAATACCAATAATTTACGCTGAACGGGTTTGTTCCAGTGTTCCATAATCCCACACTTTGTATTTGCGCTCTGGATTTTAATTCCATGCCCAAATTGCTGCAGAATGTTTGGGAGTCCCAGTAACTCTTTGCTCCTGTAGAACGTACCCATGGTTGACCATTAACACTACGGCATTCGGTGCCGCTGATTGAGTTATATGTTGCGCATGGGTTGGGGCCGCAAAGGGCATAGCGGGTGGCGTATTCATGATTTACTCCGTTAACGTTAGCGTTTAAGTCGCCGATACCGGAACCATTATTGCCGAGTTTGACTACCCAACCGCTGCCGCTTTCCAAATCTGCACTCCATATCCAGTATGCTCCGAACGGATTGCTGCCTCCGGGATTCCATAAGCCGGCTTCTTGGATATATTCTCTTGATTTCAATTCCATACCTAAATTGCTGCAAAATGTTTGGGCGCTCCAATAAGTGTGCGCTCCGGTTGAGCGTACCCATCTGGTATCGTTGACAATTGCGCATATTCCTCCCGCAGGATTGCTGCAGATTACGCAAAACTTAACGTCGCCGGAAGTTTCGGTGGTGATAAAGTTTAAGGTTTCTTGGCGAGAGGAATCTATGTCGATAATGGAATTACAGCTGCGGTTTATATCGTTTAGCCACCCAAAGCGGCAGGCTGCGGACTGGGCGTTGTTGGAGGCGTTGCACTGATCTATAACTTCTTTTTCGGTTGCGATGTTGCCGTTGGTGAATACGCAAGGCTGTTCATAAAGCATTTCGGTTGCCGAGGTGGTTAAAGTATAAAATCCGGTCGGTGCTTTTCCTTCGTTTTCTTTGTAGGTTTGGGCGATTGCTGCGCAGGACGTGTTTAGATTGTTTTCAAAGGCTTTTTTGCAATGCTTGTTATCTCCGCCATTGCAAAGAATTATGCTTTGGATAGGGTCATATACCGCATCTTCCCATTTTACTATGCATTCGCCTTGTAAGCATATTTTGTCAGAGTAAAGCTCCGCTACCGAAAACTTGGCAAAGGTGTTGTTTTCAATAAAGTCTTTTAATTGGTCTTCGTTAAGTCCGGCTTCGGCTTCTTTGTCGTAAGTTGTGGTTACAACCGGAATGCCGGTCGGCATGGAAGTAAAGCCATAAGAGGATATATTTTCTGCCCAGATGCCGTTGATGCCCCAAGCTTTGCTGCTATCCTGTGCCGAATATATTCCCGCCGATACGCCAAGCAAAGACGCAACTTTGGCGGCTTTGATATCGTTTCTTCCTTCTGTGGCAGCTATCATCGCACTTACTTTTCCGCTGGAATCTTTGCGGATACCGATTTTATAGCCGGATATGTCTATGCCGATGTCGGTAGGGTCGATAAGCCGAGTGCCGACGGCTAAGGTGTCTTTGTTTGCTTCGATATATTCGGTGGTGGTATTCTTTAACAAAAGCATAGTGTTTGCTTCGTTGATGTTGTCTATGTCTTCCCGTCGTTCGGCAACGTGCTTATAAAGTATCGGTGTTAAGGCGGCGATTAACCCAAGCATGACAATGGCTTCAACGGTAATGCTTCCTTGCTGTTTAGTACGGTTCATTTGCTTACTCCCAAAGTAAAAGTATGCTTAGCCGCCTGTATAGCGACTGGGAGTTGAAAGACGTGCTAACACGCTATAAAGCTTTTAATGTTTAAAACATCTGGACATCACTTTATCTCCCAGACATTGCTGAAAGACTGTAAAGATGGTTTTCCATTACTTTTTGTTAGCAAGAGACTTTCAAATCCCACCTTTGGTCTTTGTCCAAAGGCAAAACAAGTTTAAGGGGAGTGGCGGTAAATGTAAACAATCTTATTTGCGAAGCCAGATATGCTCCGATACGAGCGGAGGGCTAAAAGAATAAAAAGGGCAGGAAATTGCTTGATACAGAAAGTACAAAGCTACTTTTAGTGTATATATTTGTCAAGTTTAGAAAAAACTGGAATTGAAAATGTTTTTTGGTTAGAATAATTCCGTCATTAAAAACTTCTTGAGGTGATACAAGATGAAAGCAATGGCCGTTGAAACGATAGCTTGCAAAGGCGACGGAGATGCCGGAACGGTGTCTTTGGATACGATTACTTATGTTAAAGCTCGCCCTGATCAAACTTATTTGATGCGCCAAGAGTTCAACGAAATGAAGTTCGATTTTGTAAGACAATGTGTGCTTTCCGGTGTTCTTGACGGTGCGCTTTCCGAGCAGGAGGCTGAGCAAGCCTTAAAAGAAGGACTGTTGCCAAGCCGGCTTTCCCTTCATCATATGGTTCCTTTGGGAGGGTGCGGGAAAAATAATGTCTCTATGTTTAAAATCTTGCCCAGAGATTTTCACAGCCTTATTCACTATGTATATGACAAAATGGTGTGCCGGATTAAAGTCGGCGATGCAATTGAATTGCCGACTATGGGTATGAAGCCGGAAAAAGTATATTATCCCGAAGTAACTCCGGAAGCTTTTGTTGCTTGTAAGCTTTATGCGCCGGAAGCAGTATATCTGCTTGATGACCAGAAGTTTGATTTCCCTCCCACTTCGTTCTATCTGAGTAAGCATGAACGTAAGGCGGTTCATGATGCTTTGCGCTTTATCCACGGGCCGGGGGAATGTTCGTTTATAAGCTTTGAAGAAAATGCCGACTTTTCCGTCGCCAGGTCTTTGATGGCTTTCCGATTTTTGGAACACGTTCATGCCTGAGGAAGGCTTAGGCGTATCCTTTTAGCTGTATTCTATATTTGGCTTTTTTGTTTTAAAAACAAGAAAGCTTTTATTTTATGTGCGGAGGAAAAAATGTCGGAAGACAAAAGAAATAACCCAGAAGAAATATATATCAAAGTAACCAAAGACGGGCCGTATCTGGTTTACGGCAATCCCAAAATAACGCAGGAATATATTGCCACGAATGAACATGGTACTTCTTGGGAATATGAAAAAGGAAAAGAATGCTCCGTTCAAGAAGGTGATACTCCGGTGGCTTTGTGTCGGTGCGGACATTCTTCCAATCCTCCGTTTTGCGACGGCTCCCATATTCATAAGCACTTTGACGGAACGGAGACGGCTTCTCATGAGCCGATTTTAAAGAATGCGAAGGCTTATGAAGGACCTAATTACACTTTGCTTGATAACGATAAGTATTGTGCTTTTGCTCGGTTCTGTGATGCTTACGGGCAGGTGTGGAAGTTGGTTATGGACGGCGAAAAGTTTACCGATAAGCTGGCAGTTCGGGAGGCTTTTCGTTGTCCGGCAGGAAGGTTGATGATTAAAAAGAACGGCTCTGAAGAGATACTTGAACCGGAACTTGAAAAGTCTATCGGCGTTTTGGAAGATACGGCAATTCAATGTAGCGGACCTTTGTATATCAAAGGCGGAATCAGAGTGGAAGGCGAAGACGGACAAAGCTATGAAATACGCAATCGCCAGACGCTATGCCGTTGCGGACATTCCGGAAATAAGCCGTTCTGCGACGGGTCGCACGCCGCTTATAAATATAAAGACGGCTGGGACGATGAATAATTAAGGGATAAGCAAGGGTTAAAGATTGCTTATATAATCTTTGATTTCTTCAAGCTTTGCGGTCAGTTTTTCTCTGCTTAAAGTCGGGACTTCGCCGAAAAACAGAGAAGATACAAACTCAAGGCCGGTAAACTCGGCAATGGATTCCTTTTGAATTAAAGTTATGGCGTCTTTTAAGCCGTTGCTTTCGTAAACAAAATCAGGGGCGCCCATGCTTTGGATAAACATGACTTTCTTGCCGGATAAAAGTCCGCCTTTGTCGTTATAGGCAAAGCCAAAAGAAAATACTTTGTCAATGTAGCCTTTTAAAATCGCCGGAAAAGATGCCCACCATACCGGATAAATGAATATAAGCATATCCGCATTCTTTATATATTCTTGTTCGGCGGCGATGTCTTTCGGGGTGTTGCCGGTGGCTAGGTTCTCTAAATCACTGCCAGAGAGGGTCGGAGAAAAAACGTCTTGGTATAAATCCCGAACGGTTACGGTGTGGCCTTTGTCCGAAGCCGCTTTGACAACGGTTTCCATAACCGCATGGTTGAAGCTTTCGGGATTGGGGTGGGTGTAAATAACGGTAATATTCATTTCTTCTTCCTAAAAAATAATGTCGTAAAGCATTCTGGCAGAGCTTGTCCATAAAATAACGGCAAAAAGCTTGTTCAGAAAGGTGTCGCTGAGCTTGTGTGCAAGCAATGTTCCTAGCGGTGCACAAAGCATAGTGGCAGGAACAATTAAAAGCAAGGCCAGCCAATTAATATAGCCAAAGCTGTAGGGCGGTAAGTCCGGAATGCTCCAACCGGAGATAACGTAACTTATGCTGCCGGATAAAGCAACAACACTGCCTAAAAATGATGCGGTTCCTGAGGCTTTTTTGATTGGATAGGAAAAAAACGTCAATGCTGGAACGGTTAACGTGCCGCCACCAACGCCCATCATGGCACTGAATGCTCCGATAAAACCGGAGATGCCTTGATTGCTCCAAAAGCTCGGAAGGGATTTAAAGTGCGCTTTTGTATTAACGCCGAAAAACATTTTTAAGCCGATTAAAATACAAAATCCGGCAAAAAGTGCAGTTAAAACGTCTCCTTTCACCAGAGTGTTTAAATAGGCTCCGGCAAACGAGCCTATGAACATGGCAGGAGTCCATTTGCGGATAACTTCCCAAGATACTTCTTTATATTTTAAATGCGAGTAGGAAGCCGATAGACCGGTGAAAATTATGGTTGCCAAGGTGGTTCCCATGATAACTTGCATTTCCCGTGCGCCTTCAAAGCCGATAAGAGGGGCAAGGTAATATAAAGCCGGAACGATAACTACGCCGCCGCCAATGCCAAACATACCGGCAATAACTCCGGCGCAAATGCCTACGCCGGCTAACAACAAAATGATGATTAAAAACTCATGCGGTGATGTTATCAGAGTTTCCATTTTCGCTATCCCCCTTTACCGGTGCTTTTATGCGGCGTATGTCAGCACCGCAAGCCGAGAGTTTAGCTTCTATGTCTTCATATCCTCTGTCAAGATGGTAAACACGGTCTATAACCGTTTCGCCATGTGCGGCAAGAGCCGCTAAAACCAAGCCCGCCGAAGCTCGTAAATCACTTGCCATGACCGGAGCGCCTTTTAATTCGGAAGAGCCGGCAATCGTTACGGAAAAGGCGTCCGTCAACTGTATGTCCGCATTCATGCGTTGCATTTCCGGAACGTGCATGAAACGATTTTCAAAGACCGTTTCGTTTATCGTCGACTGGCCGTGCGCAGTTAACATTAACGCCATTATCTGAGCCTGAGCATCGGTTGGAAAACCGGGGTAGGGCGTGGTTACAATATCTATGCCTTTGATTTCTTTTCCTTCGCCGGAGCAAGAAAAACCGTTCGGAAGCGGCTTTATCTCTGCACCCATAGCCGTTAAAGCATCGGCAACCGCAGTTATGTGGTCAAGGCGAGCATCGGTGATTTCTATCTTGCCTTTGGTAATCGCTGCCGCAATGGCGTAAGTGATGCTTTCGATGCGGTCGGGAATAATAGAGTGGGTGGCTTCGTGCAAAGATTCTACACCGTTAATGACTAAACGGGAGGTGCCAATGCCGGAAATGTCCGCTCCCATGCTTTGTAGACATTCTGCAAGGTCGGTGATTTCCGGCTCTATGGAAGCGTTGTTAAGGATAGTCGTTCCTTCGGCTAAAGTCGCTGCCATAAGTGTATTTTCGGTTGCTCCGACACTGACTTTGGGGAAGGTTATTTCCGCTCCTTTAAGGCGTTTGCCGTAGGTGGTGGCGTAAACATATCCTTCTTGGATTTCTATGTCCGCGCCCATTTCCCTTAAGGCGTCAAGGTGAAAGTTTACCGGCCGGAGTCCGATTGCGCAGCCTCCGGGAAGGGCGGCTTTGCATTCGCCAAAACGGGCAAGCAACGGTCCAAGAACCAAAAAAGAGGCTCGCATGGTCTTTACTAAGTCATATTCAGCCGTAAAAGAAGTAATGCCATCGGCTTGGTATTCCCAAGAATGCTCCGCTTTTTGGGTTACTTTGACGCCAAGGCTGGCTAATATCTTATGCAAAGTACGAATGTCCGCTAAATCCGGAACATTGTGCAGAAATAAAGGCTTGTCTGTCAGCAACGATGCCGTAATAAGCGGTAAAGATGCATTCTTTGCGCCGCTGATTTTTACCTTACCAAAAAGAGCTTTGCCCCCGTTGATGACAATTTTATCCATAAGAAGACCTTAATTAAAGTTTGGGAAGCGTAACGCCTCTTTGGCCTTGATACTTACCGGCACGGTCTTTGTAAGAAGTCTCGCATATGGAATCAGCTTTTAAAAAGATAAACTGGGCAACGCCTTCGCCGGCATAAATCTTCGCCGGAAGCGGGGTGGTGTTTGAAAACTCTAAGGTAACGTGGCCTTCCCATTCCGGTTCCAACGGCGTAACGTTTACAATTATGCCGCAACGGGCGTATGTCGACTTGCCAAGGCAGATAACCAAAACATCTTTGGGTATGCGGAAATATTCAACCGTGCGGGCTAAGACAAAGCTGTTCGGAGGAATAATGCAAACGTCGGTTTCTCTGCTGACAAAGCCTTCGTTCGCAAAGTTCTTCGGGTCAACAATCGCAGAGTCAACGTTGGTGAAGATTTTAAACTCATTCGCACATCTGGCATCATAGCCATAAGAGGAAACCCCGTATGAAATTGTGCCTTCTCGAACCTGCTTGTCCGTAAACGGTTCAATCATACCGTGCTTTAAGGACATATCACGAATCCAGGTGTCTGACATTACTCCCATGTTTTTATCTCCATAAATATAAAATAATGCGAGTCCTTTTAAACTACTCTTTGCTCTAAATCAAGCGGAATAGCATTCCTTTGAAGAATAATCAGTTTAAATTAAAGTAAGGTTGGGGATTAGCCCAACCTTATGATTTTATAAATAACAATAATTAATAAGAACGCTTCTTTTGTGAGGCTTCTGCCATTTGGATTACCATGGGCTCAAACTGCCTTTGGTAAGCGGCTATTTTGCTGTTCATGCTCTTGGTTAGAGCTGATATTGATTTGTTAATTCTTTGACGTTCTTGTTTGAGTTTAAAGATTTCGGCGTCATTTTTTGCTTTTTCTTTTTCCAGAGCTTTAAGTCCGGATTTGTATTCTGCGACAGATGCTTTAAACAGTTCGGCATCATGGGCATAAATCTCATCAGCATGCAAGTAATTATAGGTGATATCTTCTATGGTGCCGCTTTCTCTTAAAATCTTAGTCCATAACTCAGAACCTAAAGTGTCTTTTCCCTGTTGGAGGGTTTTAAAGCTTGCGGGCATTTTTACGCTGAACGGGTTTTTAAAGGCTTTTTTATAAAAACCTTCCAGGTCTATCTTATATTTGTCTTTCAATTCTTTTGTGGAAACACCCCGAAAAGGAATAAGGGTGCCTTCAAAATGATAAGATTCTAATTTGTATGTTGCCGGGTCGCTATAGAAAATATAACCGTTGCCGATAAAGTGGAAATACATAACAAAGGAAACTTTATTGGGAGCATCTACTTTCATATGAAAGGGTTGGCAGATGGTTTCTATTGGGTTGCCGTCATCATCAAAGGAATAATCAACTTCTCTTTTACCTTTTTCCAAGGTAATGTGGTATTTTTTACCCTCAAGTATGATATCATAGGAGTTGCCTTTGATGTTGCTGATGCCGGTGATTACTCTTTGATGAGTTTCTTTGTTCGTGCTGTTTGTCATTTTCAATTCCTGATTACTGATATTTATTAAAATATACACTAAAATAACATAGTTTTTTGTTTTGTCAAATATTATTTCAATGTTTTGTGTGCGGAGGTTGAAAAAGAAATTAAATGCCGGATAATATAAAAGAACCCCTAAAAAATAGGGGTTCTTTTATATTATGGCGATCCCGAGAGGATTCGAACCTCTGACCCACAGCTTAGAAGGCTGTTGCTCTATCCAGCTGAGCTACGGGACCTTACACAAGGGTTTTGCTTTTAATACATTTTTACCCGTTTGCCAAGAGAGTTTTTTATTTTTTGCCGGATTTATATCCTTAACCCGCTTGTTTGCCTTTATAATACCGTAATTTAGGAGTGTGTTTAATTTTGAGATTATATTTTTACTTTAATGCTTTATTTTGTTTGAAGGGTGGGATAATCTTTGTTTTAAAGGGTTTCTCTTTGCTTTATGGGGTTGATAAAATGAAACTGCGTATGGTTTTTATTATGCTTTCTTTGGCTGTTTTGCCTGTAACTTCTGCTTTTGCTAATATATGTCAGGAATTGACTAAAGAAAAGGCAGAAAAAGCAGAAGGATTTTTGAAAACGCAAACGGAAGTTCTTTATTTTTGTGCCTTTTGCAAAACAAAGCCTGAAACCTTATTGCTAAAAGATGTTTCGGTACGCAAAGAAGCTCAGCCAAAAGCAGATAAAAGTACCGCCTTTAATGTGCTGATAAATGGAAAACCGGTAAATACCGCTTTTGTTTATGTGAAAAAGGACGGAAAACAGGAAAATCTTGCCTTTCTTATAAATTGTGAAACATTGGGGCAAGACCGTTTTTTTACGGAAGATTCCTATTATCCGTTCCTTAGCAAAGAAGAAATTGTTAATAAGGTGGCAGATGTCCAGAAAAATTGCGGGGCAGGGGTGGAGAACTATGCAAAAGCTCAGCAAGTAAACGGCTGACCAAAATAAACGGAGTGCTTAACAATGCCCAAGATACGGCAAAAGACTGCCAACCGCCGCTGAGGTTAAATGTTTGCGCAATTAAGCCGATTGTGCCGCCTACC
>JAFWAG010000015.1 GCA_017507765.1 Alphaproteobacteria bacterium
AGAGGGGCTAATGCTTGCCAGTTTAAGCCGTCGATGGGTAAGGTGTGGGGAATAAAATACATTACAATCCTTTTGTTTAAAATATTAAGGCTTTTGTTTTATAGTATCGTTTTTGTGAAAAAATAACAAGCAAATATTTTATGCAATTAAATTAGTATCAATTCTATTGATGAGTAAAGCAATAGCTTAAATATCTTTAAGGATTATTTTATACAAAAATATTCCATATTTCCTCCATAAACGAATATATACGCTTGCTGATATTGTAGGTATCTATAGGCGTCGTCTTTTATGTATCTTTAAGTCCATCGGCCTTTAAGAAAGGGTTTATTAACGCTTTTATGTTCTAATCTTCGGCAAACGCTTATAAGGATAAATTATGGACGCTTTAAGTCAGGGACCGGAACAACAAATTATTGATGCCGTGGAGAGATTGCTTAAATCTCCCGATAATTTTTATGCCGTGAGGATTTTTGTTTCTCGCTTGCTGCCGATACATCAAAATGACAATAAAATTGCGGTTATTCTTCATATTTTGGGCGAAAATAACTATCTTTATAAACTGTCTAATCAGGACGTAATTTTAATTATCCGTAATGTGAAAAAAGACCACTTGGAAGAGCTTTTGGACTCTATTCGAGCTTTGTTTCCAAGAGATCCGGCAATTTTGCAACACCCGCCGGAATATTTTATCCATAGCTATAATTTACGGACTGAATACCGTTTGTTTGTTGCCGAGATTGATAAAATGGCGGGAAAAGACGTCCCTTCTCTGGCAAATAACGCCATAAACAAAACTCCCTTAACCCCCGAAAATCTTGAAGGCGAAGAGCAAAGGGCAAAGCTTTCAAATCTTGCCGATGCTGTCCGGCGCCAAGCGGTGGTTACAGTATCATCGGATAAGAAGATAAAAGTTCTTTTTTATGAGCTGTTTACATCTACTGCTTTGTTGGGACAAAGGGCTATTCCTAATGTAAACCTTTTATCTGATGCTTGGTTGTTTCAACATTTGACCGAAACGTTGGATTTGAAAGTTATTGAAGCCGTTCAGGTAAGTAATATGACTTTTGTGCCGCCGGTTATAAGCTTGAACTTGAATATATCTACGGTGTTTACGCCTATGTTCGCAGAGTTTAGCCAAGCAATGAAGGAAAAAGGCGTAACTTTAATCGCCGAAATCCAAGTGCGGGATATTTTTTCCAATGCCGCCGAATATGCAAAGGCAAAAGATTTGCTTCATCAAAGCGGTCATAAAGTCTTGCTTGACGGGATAAGCCATAATTCTTTGCTGTTTTTGGACGTGATGAGCTTTGAACCCGATTTGATTAAAATTATCTGGTCGTCTCAGCTGGAAGATGCTTATGACATAGAAGTAGTACAGCAAATACAGGAAAAAGGCGGAAAAAATAAAATTATCCTTTGCCGTTGTGATGATGAAAAAGCTTTGATGTGGGGTATGACCAATAAAGTTATGTTCTTCCAAGGTTATTTCGTGGATAAAATGGTTTCTGCTTTGGCGAAAAGCTTGTGTAAGGATTTTGGCTGTCCTTTGGCGGATTGTATCGAAAATCATAAAGTTATCTCGGATACTTTGCGCAGAAAATGCCCAAATATAAAGATGATTGATAATCCTCCGTTCGGAACCGCAAAAATATGGGAGGATGAAAATGCTGAAAACTGATCTTACCCGTCAGGAAAGCCAACTGGTTTTATCCTTGAAAAAGTTTGAGGCTAATTTAAATCGGATACCTTATGACGCTTTGTATCTGCAAACTTCCGTATTGCCGGAAAGCGAAAAAAGTAATTTTTTAAGTGCGGTAAACGATATGCTTCAGCCTATGATTCTGCTTCATAAATGGCAGAAGTTCTTTTTGGGTAATGATGATATTGTGTTGTTATTCTCTCCGGAACAAAAGGACGAACTGGAAGCTATCATCTTTAAAATAAAGTTCTTTGTGCCGGAAGAAAGTAGTGAAGATTTAACCAAAATATATACTTTGAAAAAGCAGTTTAAAGAGTTTATGGCTTTGGTTAATTCTCAAGTAGGTAAGAAAAAAGAAACAAATAATACCGATGAAAAGGCAGCTCCGGCAAAAGCTGTAGCGGCAGGTGCGGCAAAAGAAAAAGATAAGCCAGAAGAAAAAATTAAAAAACAACCGTTGACCCCAAAGATGCTTTCAACCGTAGAAAACTCTTTGAAAGGAACCGACTTTGCAAACATGATACGGCGGCAGTCCGTTTGTGCCGTGGTGGGAAGTTCTCACCCTCAATCTATGTTTGATGAGGTGTTTGTATCAGTTGCAGATTTGCGGGATACGATGCTGCCAAATGTGGACTTTTCCTTAACTCCATGGCTGTTTCAGCATTTGACCGAAACGCTGGATAAACGGGTTTTATCTCATATAAACCGCCACGATGAAGGTTCTTTTAAAAGCCATTTCAGCGTTAATCTTAATGTTTCAACTATATTATCGCCGGACTTTGTCAGCTTTGATAAAGAAATACCTTCTACGTTTAAAAACACAATATTCTTGGAATTGCAGCCGGTTGATATCTTTTCGGATTTGGCTTCTTATATTATGGCAAAGAACTTTGCAAAGGAACGGGGATATAAAATCTGTGTGGACGGTATTTCCCATACCTCTTTGCGATATATCGACCGTGAACGGTTGGGTGCTGATTTGATCAAAATGTTTTGGAGCCAAGATATACTACGTCGTTTGGAAGAAAATGATGAAACCTTGCAGGAAGATGTAAAACGAAACGGTCCTTCCCGTATGGTGTTGGCAAGAGTCGATGATGCTAAGGCTATTGATGTAGGGCATACGCTTGGGATAAATATTTTCCAAGGGCGGTATGTGCAAAAGATGCTTTCTTCGGCTCCGGGGAAACGGCGGGTAACTTCTTTTTATATCGGTAAATAGCTATTCTTTTTTTATATAAATTACCCATAAAAGAAACCGGAGGAAATTGCTTTCCTCCGGTTCTTTATAGGCTTACTTAAAGTTATTTCTTTAAGCTTGTAATCCGCATTCCATAGAAGGAACGAAGAACAAAGCCAAGTGCGACTATCAATAAGCCGCCGCCGATGTACGGGGCAATGCAGGCAAAGTTCGGAGCAACTGCAATTTCAACCGCAAGAAGACCAAACAGTGTCGTAAACTTAATGATAGGATTCAAAGCAACCGAAGAGGTATCCTTGAACGGGTCGCCAACGGTGTCGCCGATAACAGCGGCTTCGTGTAAAGGTGTACCTTTTTCTTTCAAGTCAACTTCGACTACTTTCTTAGCATTGTCCCAAGAACCGCCTGCGTTCGCCATGAAGATAGCCTGGTACAAGCCAAAGATGGCTATGGAAACCAGATAGCTGGCGAAGAATGTCGGATCAAAGAAGGCAAAAGCCAAGGTGAACGCGAAAATCGCACCGAAGATGTTAACCATTCCGGATTGAGCATACTGCGTACAAATCTTCACAACTTCCTTGGAAGACTCAATGGAAGCCTTCTTGGTAGTGTCAAGCTTGATGTTCGCCTTAATGTACTCAACTGCACGGTAAGCTCCGGTAGATACGGCCTGCATAGATGCGCCGCAGAACCAGTAAATAACCGCACCACCGGTGATTAAACCAAGAAGTACTTTCGGTTCAACAATGTTAAGGTTCAGATTCAACATCAAAATGATGGAGAATATCATCGTGGTAGCACCAATAACCGCAGTACCGATAAGAACCGGT
The DNA here is from genome assembly GCA_017507765.1 of Alphaproteobacteria bacterium. GTDB lineage: Bacteria > Pseudomonadota > Alphaproteobacteria > CACZRW01 > CACZRW01 > RGIG5556. The sequence continues at coordinate 3,734 of JAFWAG010000015.1, forward strand.
TTTGCAGTTGCTTTAAAGGTGTTTCCTGCCGAGTCATTTTCTTCCAAGAAGTCTTTACCTTCTGCAAAGCTGGGCTTGAATCCAAAGTCTTTTTCGATTTCTTTGGAAACATTCGGTTCCTGCTCTATCTGAGAAAGTTCGAATACCGACTGAGCGTTATCCGTTACCGGACCATAGCTGTCTACGGCTATTGTTACCGGTCCCATACCAAGCATACCAAATGCAACCAAGCCAAAAGCAAAAATTGCAGGGTATATCATGTGGCTGCCAAGATTGAAGGACGGGCAGATAACTGCTACATAAGTAGCAAGAGCCATAATGCCGACCAAAACCAATCCTTTCCAGAACGCACTGAAGTTACCCGCAATGATGCCGGATAAAATCGTCAGAGACGCTCCGCCTTCACGGCTGGAAGCAACAATTTCCCGAACGTGCATGGACTTCGAAGAAGTGAATATCTTTGTGAACTCCGGAATCAAGGCTGCAATCAAGGTACCGCAACTGATGATTAACGATAAGGCAAGCCACAATGTCGTGTCGCCGTTAACGTTGCCAATCAAAAGATAGCTGGCGCCGAAAGTCATCGCAATAGAGATAACGGAAGTCAACCAAACCAAAGAGGTCAACGGATTTTCAAAGTTGAACTTCTTGGCATTTTTGTAAATGCGGGAAGATACAAACTTGTTAATGCCGTAAGACAAAAGGCTGGTAAGAATCATCAGTACACGCATGGTGAAAATCCAGATGATTAACTGTGCCTGTGTCTCTGCACCGATAGCCGTTGCTACACGGGTGCCGTCCGGACCTACTGTCGTGCCAACCGCCATAACGATGAACACAACTAAGGCAACACCGGTAACACCATAAGTTTCAAAACCGTCTGCGGTAGGTCCTACCGAGTCTCCGGCGTTGTCTCCGGTACAGTCAGCAATAACACCAGGGTTTCTGGCATCGTCTTCTTTAATCTTGAAGACAATCTTCATCAAGTCAGAGCCAATGTCTGCAATCTTGGTAAAGATACCGCCGCAAATACGAAGAGCAGAAGCGCCAAGAGATTCACCAATCGCAAATCCGATAAAGCAGGCGCCGGCGTTCGCAGGATCGACAAACTTTAAGATGAAAAGCATCATGATGAGTTCTACGCAAATAAGCAGAACACCAATCGACATACCGGCTCTTAAAGGAATACCCATAACCGGATAAGGCTTGCCTTCCAAAGAAGCAAATGCGGTACGGCTGTTCGCATATGTGTTAATGCGGATACCAAACCATGCTACGCTGAAGGAACCTAAAATACCGATTATCGACCAGCTTAAAATTACCAGTACGCGAGAAAGCTCAAAATCATTCAAGCAGTAGAAGTAATAGAATATGCATGCGCCGATGAAAAGTTCCAAAACAATTAAAAGCTTGCCTTGCTGAAGCAAGTAAGTTTTGCAAGTTTCATAAATCGTGTTGGAAACGTCTGCCATGGTTCTGTGAACAGGGAGCTTCTTTATCCCCAAAAATTCATAGAAGCCAAAAAGCATTCCAAATACGCAGATAACCATTCCCCAACCAATCAAGGAATATCCGTTTAATTCATAACCGAATAAATTGTAAACCTGATCAAGTTTGGGGAGAACTATATCAGCTTCACTTGCTAATGACGGGCTTGCAAAGCACGCAAGGCCAATCATAACTAAGGAAAGCTTAAGAATGAACTTATTCATAATATCTCCACCTTAAAAGTTAAGAAAAAAAGCATCTTAAGATTCACCATTTTAAATCAAAAGGCAACCCTAAAAGGTAATGATTTTATAAATTAAAAAGTTTTTTTGTGTACATATGTTTATCATTTGGGTTATATTGCAAATGGCGGAAGATTTATTCCTATGTATAAAGTAAAGAAATACTTGGAAAATCAATCCGTAAAAAGATTACAAAGCTTAATTTCTTAAATAGAGAATCATTCTTTTTAATAATACTGTTTATAAGGCAAAGTATTGTTCTTTGTCTTTTAGTATTCATTTAGTAATAAACCGGAAAAGAAAACGGCAAAAACACCTTGTTTTAAGATGTCTTTGCCGTGATGCAAATAAAAGTGTGGGGAGGCGGAAAAAGTGCTTTTAATCCTCTTCTTCCTCTTGTTTTTCTTCGGCCTTTAAGTCGTAAACCGGAGGCGGAGGAGGAGCTTCCGGAGTGTCGTCCATATTGTTTCCGGAAGAAAGTTGCTTCTTGGTATAAGAAAGCTCCAGTCTTTTGTCGTCTTCGGTAGCATTGACGTAAATCGTCCGTTCGGGATTGATTTTATCGGCTAAAATCAACATGGATAACGGAGTCTCTATGTTATGCTGAATTAAGCGGCGCATCTGGCGAACACCGTTTTTCGCAATCTGGGTTTCTTTTGCCATCCATTTGATTGCGTCTTCGGTTACTTCCAGTTTGATGTTTAACGGCACGAGCTTTTTGTAAAGCTTACGGACGTGAATGCCGACAATGCCTTCCAAACTTTCCACGGTTAAAGGAATAAAGGAAACGATGTCGTCAATACGAGCCAAAAGTTCCGGACGGAGATATTCGGATAATACTTCGACACGTTTATAACTGGGAACGTTAGCCGCTACGTTAGACGTCATGATGATAACCGTATTGCGGAAGTCGACGGCGTTGCCTCGGCTGTCGGTTAAGCGTCCTTCGTCCAGTACCTGTAAAAGAAGGGTAAGAATGTCTGGGTTGGCTTTTTCCAATTCGTCAAACAGAACTACCTGATACGGGCGAAGGCGGACAGCTTCGGTAAGAAGGCCGCCGTTTTCAAAGCCGGGAGACCCCGGAGGCGGACCAATTAAGCGGTTAATACTTTGCTTTTCCATGTATTCCGACATATCAAGCCGCAAAATGGCTTTTTCGTCATTAAACAAGAACTCCGCAATCGCTTTGGCAAGTTCGGTTTTACCGGTTCCGGTTGTACCAATGTATAAGAAGGTACCTATCGGGCGGCCGGGGTCTTGCAAGCCGGAACGGGAACGGCGTAAGGCTGCTGCCATAACGCGAACCGCAGAAGGCTGACCGATTACTCGGCGGGTTAAAAACTCTTCCAATTGCAAAAGGCGTTTCTTTTCTTCGGAGTCTACGTTGTCGACCGGTATGCCTGTCCAAAGAGAAATGGTGTGGACAAGTTCTTTCTCGCTCAGAGCTTTTTCGCCGTTGGCAACCGCTAGAGTCGCTGCTTCGTCGATTAAGTCCAAAGCTTTTTCCGGAAAAGTACGCTGCTTTACATAACGGTCGGCAAGCTTTACCGCCGTAACCATTATGCTTTTCGGAATGGTGATGTTGTGTTTACGTTCAAAAATGCTTTTTACACTGGCGGCAATTTCAATCGCAGTGTCGACGTTCGGTTCTTCGATGTATACCGTTTGCAGATGACGCATAATCTCCGTGTCGGATTCTAAGTCCAAACGGAAGTGTGGAATGTCCGAAGATATAATGCATTTAAAGTCTCCGGCAGCAATTTTAAGCTTTAAAAACTCGGAAACCGGAACGCCCGAACCCGAAGAGGCATCTTTACTTAAAAGCTTGGTGTCGTTTAAAAATAAAATCATTTTCCCTTTGGCTGCGGAAATATAATTTATAACGTCCTTTAAAGTTTCGGCATAGCTTTCCGCAGTTTTGGTTTCGGCAATGATTTGTCTTTGGTTGATGCCGACAACCTTTATGTCTTTGAACTCCGGCGGTAAGTCGGGGGTATTCGCCGCAAACTTCTTTATCAAGGTTAAAATTACCGATCGTTTACCAACACCTATCGGGCCGATTAAAACCGGATTGGGCTTATAGTAACGAAGTAAAATATACATAAGGCGGTCAGCATCGGCTTCTCTGCCTACGGTGGGAGGAAGCTGTCCGTTCTTTGCCATTTCCGTATAGTCAATAAGGTATTTTTCCATGGTTTGTCCCCCTTTTGGCGGCGCTATTGTCATAAATATATAAGATGCCTTATAATACAGGGAAACTAATAAAGGGTAAAATTATATGAAAAAAGTAATCGTGGGTATGAGCGGAGGAGTAGATTCTTCCGTGGCGGCTTTGGCTCTTATGGAAGCCGGATACGATGTAACCGGTGTAAGTATGACTATATACAAAGGCGAGGATATGCCCGGAGCTTCCAAAGGTTGCTATGGGCGTGAAGCTACGGAAGATAAGCAAAATGCCGCAGAAATATGTCAAAAGCTGGGAATACCTTTTTATGTTTTTGATTGCTCGGAAGAATATAAACATACCGTACTGAAATATTTTAAAGATGAGTATTTAAGCGGACGGACGCCTAATCCTTGTGTTCGTTGCAATTTGCTTATGAAGTTCGGTTTGCTGCCAAAAAAAGCCGAAGAGGCAGGCTTGGACTTCGATTACTTTGCTACCGGTCATTATGCGCAGATATTCTCCGCCGATAACGGACGCCTATATTTAAAACAAGCCGAAGATAAAGCAAAAGACCAGACTTATTTCTTGTTCCGGTTAAGTCAGGAGCAGCTTGCCAAAACTCTGTTTCCTTTGGGAGGTAAAACTAAAGCCGAAGTGCGGGAATTGGCTCGCAAATCTTTGGGGATTATCGGCGATAAACCCGACAGTCAGGACTTTTATGGCGGCGATTATAACGATATCTTAGGTTTGCCTGCGCAAAAAGGTCAAATTGTTCATGCAAACGGAAAAGTTCTCGGCTCCCATAACGGCTTTTGGAACTATACTCTGGGACAAAGAAAAGGCTTGGGAATTGCTTATCCCGTGCCTTTGTATGTAGTCGCCCTTGATGCCGAAAATAATCTGGTACTCGTTGATGAGGAAAGTTCGGTTTTGACTTATGAATGCTATGCCGAGGATTTTTCTTTCTATCCGCTTTCTGATGCTTCTTTGCAAGGGAAAATCCGCTCTTCGCAAACTTTGCAGGAAGTCGCTGATGTAGTCCTAAACGGGACGGAAGCTCTTGTCCGTTTCGCCAATCCCGTAAAGGCCGTTACTCCTGGGCAGTCGGTGGCAATTTATCAGGATAGCCTGCTGGTCGGCGGCGGAACGATAAAAAAGAAATAATTTGTAAAGGGTGTATTGACTAACCGCTTGGAATGAGATACAAAACTCTTCCTTTCATTTACTGTCGGAATGTAGCTCAGTCTGGTAGAGCACCACGTTCGGGACGTGGGGGTCGCTGGTTCGAATCCCGTCATTCCGACCAAAATAAAGAAAAGTGTTGTGTGTGTACCAATCAAGCTTCGCGGGTTATGCCGCTTGCTTTCTTGGGACGGGATACCACTAAGCTTTTGTAATTTCGCAAAAC
>JAFWAG010000016.1 GCA_017507765.1 Alphaproteobacteria bacterium
GTATAACATGATGAACTCCGGAGAGCCTGTTATCGGGGCTTCAAAAGGAGCCGCAATATCTGACAGCGAAGAGGAATTAAAACACCTTATGAAAAGCGAAAAGTACTGGCGGGAAAAAGATCCTGCGACTTTGCGCCGTGTAACCGAAGGGTTTAAACGGCTTTACCCAGATAATAAATAAGCCGTTTCTTATCTAATCTTATTTTATCTTTTAACTATTTTATTTTTTAAAGGAGTGACAAATGTCAACTACTATAAATCTTGCTTTTACCAAACAGTTTGAAGCGGAAGTACATCAGGCTTATCAGCAGAACGGTTCAAAACTCAGAGGAACCGTACGCTTTAAGTCAGATGTAAAAGGTTCTTCCACAACCTTCCAAAAAGTCGGCAAAGGTATTGCCGGTGTGAAGGCTCGTCATGGCTTGGTTCCGGTTATGAATCTGGACCATACTCCGGTGGAATGCTTCCTTTATGACTACTATGCCGGCGATTGGCTTGATTCTTTGGACGAAATGAAGGTCGGTCATGATGAACGTGAAGTTATTATCAATGCCGGAGCCTATGCTTTGGGTAGAAAAACCGATGAATTAATTATCAATGCTTTGGCAAATGCGGAAAATACAGTCGGAGATTATTCGACCGGACTTAGCAAAAGCTTAATTCTGGACGCTTTCTCTGCTTTGAACGAAAAGGACGTTCCCGATGACGGACAACGCTTTGGTATCGTCGGTCCCAGAGAGTGGAACTTCTTGTTAAGCTTGCCGGAGTTTTCCGATGCTAATTATGTCGGTGATGAGTTCCCATGGCTGAAAGGCAGCGAGTCTCGCAAGTGGCTCGGTATCGTTTGGATTATGCATACCGGTTTGCCGGAAACTTCTGCCGGCGGGCGAGATTGCTTCATATATCACAAAACCGCTGTCGGTCATGCTTCGGGACAAGACGTGAAAAGCGATGTGTCTTGGCACGGAGACCATGCAGCCTATTTCATCAATAACATGATGAGTCAGGGTTCGGTTTTAATTGATAATGACGGTATCGTGAAAATCAAAGTCGATGCCGACGCCGAAATCGTTTAGCAAAAACTAATCTTTACTTTCAGGAGAAATTAACAATGGCTTTTAATGAAGAAAAATTAACTTTGGTTGCCCATGGAAGTGGTAATCAGCTTTTCCAATATGTTACGGAAGATGCTTTGGCAACGGTGGAGGCTTCCGGTTATGCGGCAACCGAGACTATGCGCAAAGGTGATGCCGTAATGGTATCTGCCGGTCTTGGTTCTAACGGAACGCCGGAGCTTGGCTTTTATATGGTATCTGCGGTTACAGACGGAGTGGCATCGTTAACTCCGGTGACGGCTAAAGCCCAGACCCAGACGGCATAAGATTCATATAATATAAGACATTCAAGGGGGCAGAGATGATTCTGTCCCCTTTTGTATTTAAAGGAGCTTTAAAATGGCGATAAGCGCAATATCTTTATGTTCAAGGGCGCTTTTGAAAATCGGTGCCGGAAGCATATCTTCGTTCGCAGACGGAACGGTGGAAGCCGAAATGGCCGCTAATCTATATCCGGGAATCAGAGACGGACTTTTATCCGCTCACCCGTGGAGCTTTGCAACGGCTCAGGCGAGTCTGCCAAGAATGGAAGCAGAACCAGTGGCAGATTTTAAATATGCTTTTATGCTGCCGACTGATTTCTTGCGGGTTATTTCCGCCGGTGCGGGAAAGAAAGGCAGAGGACTTGATTATCGGATTGAAGAGAGGCGTCTGCATTGTAACAGTACTTCGGTTATGCTTTCCTATATCTTTCGCCCGAAAGAGGAAAACTTTCCGGCGTTTTTTGATATGGCTTTATGCGCTCGGCTGGCGGCAGAGTTTTGTATTCCGCTGACAGAGAGTTCTTCTCGGGCAGAGTTTTTATTAAAGGTGGCGGAAGATTTGTTTCGGCAGGCTAAAGTCATTGACGGTCAGCAAGACATACCCTTGGCGATAGAACACTTTCCTTTGCTGGAGGTGCGGCAATGACAACTACCGTGAAAACTAATTTTACAGCCGGAGAACTGTCGTACTGTATGCTTGGGAGAGGCGATTTACGAGCTTATGAAAACGGTGCTTTGTTTCTGCGCAATGTGTTTATCAATCCAACCGGAGGGGTCAGCAGAAGAGCAGGCTTGCGCTATATTGATACTTTAAGCGGGCATGGCAGGCTTATATCTTTTGCCTTCAATACCGAACAAAATTATATGTTCGTGGTTATGAATCAGGTTATCTGGATTTATATGAATGAGGTGAAGGTTGCGGAACTGGAAACTCCATGGCTAGAAAAAGATATTCCTGAACTGCGCTGGACGCAAAGTGCAGATACTTTGTTAATCGCACATCAGGATTATCCGCTTAAAAAGATAACTCGTTCATCGCATACGGATTGGAGCATAGAAGATTGGACTTTTTATGAAGATTCCGGATTTCTCTTTCAACCGTATTACAAGTTTGCTCCGGATAACGTAACCTTAACTTTAAGCGAGCTTACCGGAACAATTACCCTTACGGCGTCGGCAAGCGTATTTCTGCCGGCTCATGTCGGGATTAGGCTGGCTATTGATAAAGGGCAGGTTTTGATAACCGAATATATCAGCCCTACGGAAGTAACCGCGGAAGTTCAAACGGAAAGCATTTTTGAAACCGTTCCGGAAGGTAACGTAACTAAGGACTGGAAAGAACAGGCTTTTTCTGTAATCAGAGGATATCCGATTGCGGTTACCTTTCATCAAGACCGCTTGGTTATTGGAGGGTCTAGGGATTTGCCAAACCGCTTGTGGATGTCAAAAAGCGCAGACTTGAAAAACTTTAATCTTGGGGAAGGACTTGATGATGAAAGCATAGAGTTCGGGCTTTTATCCGATCAGGTTAATGCAATTAAAGCGTTGTTTTCCGGCAGGCATCTGCAAGTTTTTACTTCCGGTGCGGAATGGATGGTAAGCGGTGAGCCTTTAACGCCGATGAATATTCAGCTGAAACGACAAACCAGAGTCGGTTCGCCAAGCTATGCTTATGTTCCGCCTTGCAACGTTGATGGGGCAACTTTGTTCTGTTCGGCTCATGGCTCAGATATACGGGAGTTTTTGTTTTCTGATGTGGAACAAGCATATCAAGCCCAAGATTTATCCATGCTTTCCCGCCACCTTATAAATTATCCGGTGGACATGGATTATGATGATGAACGACGCCTTTTATTCGTGGTGATGATAGACGGAAGCCTTTGTACGCTTACCAATTATCGGAGCGAGCAGGTTAGTGCATGGAGCAAACATGAAACCGACGGAAACTTTCTGTCCGTAAGTGTTTTGGAAAAAAGCGTTTATGTCTTGGTGGAAAGAGACGGAGCCTATTTTCTGGAACTTTTTGATGATGATTTCCATACCGATGCGACTTTAATCGGAGCGGCAGATGAACCTAAAAGCGTGTGGAGCGGGTTGGATAATCTGGAAGGAAAAACAGTCAGTATTATTGCCGACGGTGTAAGTGGCGGAACAAAAACGGTTGTGGACGGTAGGATAGAGCTTGATTATCCGGCAAAAGAAGTTTCTGCCGGTTTGCCGTTTACCCATATCATATCTCCTTTACCGCCTTTTAATTTAGGCGGTAACGGGAGAGCCGGAAATGCTTTCCGGTTGGTACGGGCGGTTTTTAGAGTCTTGGAAAGCACTTTTCTGGAGGTCGATGTCGGCATGGGGATAAAGTCGGCTATGCCTTTGACTTTTGGTAAAGACTTTGCCGTGCAGAAATCGCAATCGGTAACAAAAGACATAATTTTACGGGGAATCGGCTGGAAAAGAGAGCCTTTGCAACCTTTGTGGAGGGTGGAAAGCTCTTATCCCGCTCCTTTCAGCTTGATTTCGGTAACTACGGAAATGAAAGGAAGTGGATAAAATGGAAGTGGCAGCATTACCGCAAATCATGGCAATTGCAACTTTGGCGGCAGGGCAGATTGGGCAAAATCTGCAAGCAAGCGCAAATAATAAAGCAGCGGCAAAACAAGCTGCTTTAGATGCGCAAAATCTGGCGGTAAAGAAAAATGCCGAGGAAAAGAAACAGCGTGATTTATTAAAAGCGCAAATGGCAAAACAAAGAGCAAGGTTCGGAGTGGCAGGGATTAATTCCGATGAAGGCTCGGCAGCTAATATCTTGGAGGATATGCAGGATAAAACCGAAGATGAATTAGAGACTTTGAACTCTAATTACCGTTATCAGCTTGACAGTATAAGCAATTCTTTGGCGGCGTCTCAGCGTAAAAACCTGCTTTCTTCGGCTTTCGGTAATTTCGATACCGGTATGGCCATAGGAACAAAACTCTTAGATTGATACGAAAGGAAAAAGAATGACGCATATAAAAATAAATGATGTAAGTCCGCGAATACGCTATATCGCTGACGGAACGCAAACGGTGTTTACTTATCCGTTTGTGATTTTTAAAGCTTCGGATATAGAAGTGTATATTGATACAGAGTTACAAAACAGCGGATATACGGTTGCCGGAGTCGGAGAAAGCTTGGGCGGAAGCGTGGAGTTTAGCGAAGCTCCGCCGCTTGGTAAGGTGGTTACTTTGTACCGTAATCTGCCGATTGACAGGCAAAGCGATTTTCAGGACGGAGGACCTTTTCGCGCTCAGGTAATAAATGATGAACTGGATTATCAGGTCGCTTTAATCCAGCAAATGAATGAGAAGTTTGACCGTTGCTTATCCGTAGGAATAACCGAGGAAATCAATGTTAAAAACATAATTCCGGATATATTCGCTGCCAGAGATGTTTGTGCCAATGTAGAAGAAAAAGCCCAAGAAATGATACAGACCGGAGAAACTTTGCAAGAGATTGTTTCTGAGTGGCAGGAAGAAAAAGTCCAAATGTCGGCAGATATTAGTACGCTTGTCGAGAATAAAATAACGACGGATTACAGTAATGCGGATTTTGTACCTCCGGTTAAGCCGCAGGTCTCTGATGCCTCGGCGGTAGGATATGTGGCAGGGATAAACGTTTTGGCAGGTGCTGCTTATTTTACGGTGCCAGAAGGCGGAACTTGGTTCTGCTATGTTTATAATAATACTACTACGCAAACTTTAAATGGAGCGCCGGATATACGAATAGTGGCAGGCGGAACAACCATTTCTTTGATGGGGAGTGGATATTTATACGGATTTGTATGGAGGATTGCTTAAATGACAAAAATACATCGTGAAGATAATACATTCGTAATTACCAAAAACGGTATGCCTTACCATGTACTCGGCGGAATGCAGGAGTATGCAGAGCTTAGAGATGAATACGCCGCTAATCCGGAAAACTTTACAGAGGAATATTCGTATAAGCCGACACTTAAAGAAATTAAAAAAGCAGCTTGTGAAAAAATCAATGTTGTGCGGAAGGAAAAAGAAACGGCGGGCTTTACCTATATGGGGAAAGTTTTTGACAGTGATGACGTTTCTTTGCAAAGGCTGTTATATGCGGCGCAAAGTGCAGCGCTAAATCCGGATTTTATGATTGAATGGACATTGAAAGACAATTCAATAATACAGCTTGATGCGGCAAAGGTACAAGAAGCGGTGGAGGCTTTTTGCATTTATAACAATGCATTGCATCAGAAGGCCATACTTTTAAAAGAGGCTATAAACTTGGCAGAAGACGCCGCCGGAGTTAGGGCAGTTTCTTGGGAGAATACTTAAAAAGGAGGAAAAAATGGCGGCAAGGTTGCCGAAAAGTTTAAAAGCTTTGAAAAAGCAACTCCTTAAAACCTTGCCGGAACGGATAGCTGGAGTAATCGCCGATTATGAAGAGTTCGCAAGTTTGCAAACTCCCGAAGATGCTAAGGGTTTTGCGGCTCATCATGCTGCTTGTAAAGCGGCAATCGCTCATGTCGAACTGCTTTTAAAACTTGCGAAATGGAGCGAAGAGGAAAACTCCGGCGAAAGCGGAGAAGATTTATCTGCTTTGATTGCTAAAGCCAGAGCTGCTTTGGATACTATGGACGAAGATGAGGAAGAAAAATGACAGGAAAAACTCTTTCGGTAAGCTTGGAAGAGTTTGTGTGGATATGGAACCAAACTCAGAACTTCAGTTTGCCAAAACACCATAGGATTATCTGCAAATGGCTCCAAGAGCGCTTTTGCGGAGAAAATAAACGAGCGCTTTTGATGGCTTTTCGCAATTCCGGCAAATCAACTCTGGTGGGATTGTTTTGTGCTTTTGCTTTGTTTAAAGACTGTAACCAAAGGATTTTAATTATGGCGGCGGACTATGAACTGGCAAAGAAAATGGTTCGCAATATTAAAAGAATTATTGAAAAACACCCGCTTACTCGCCATTTGCTGCCAAAAGCTAAAGACCAGTGGGCTTCGGACAGATTTACCGTAAATCGTACGAAAGAGCTGAGAGACCCTTCGGTGCTTGCTCGTGGGTTGGGGGCAAATATAACAGGTTCTCGGGCTGATATTATCGTTTGTGATGATGTCGAAGTGCCAAAAACTTGCGATACCCCGATGAAACGGAAAGAATTGCGGGCGAGGTTGGCAGAACTCGATTTTGTATTGGTGCCGGAAGGAATGGTTTTGTATGTCGGAACTCCGCATACTTTTTATACTATTTATCAGATTAAAAAAGGCACAAAAGAAAATCCTGCGTTTCTGGCAGGATTTAATTGTTTGAAGCTGCCTTTGGTAAATAAAGGCGGAAAAAGTGCTTGGCCGGAACGTTTCCCTGCGGCAGAGATAAAAGCTTTGCAACGGCGGGCAGGGCCAAATAAGTTCGCCAGTCAAATGATGTTGGAGCCGGTTAATATCTCTGACAGTAGGCTTTGTCCGGACGCTTTGCGGCGATATAAAGATGAGTTGGTCTATAAAGAGGCTAACGGTAAGGCAATTCTGACTATCGGCGGGCGGCAAATGGTTTCCGTATCTTGTTGGTGGGATCCGGCGTATGGAAGCGCAAGCGGAGACGGTAGTGTGGTGGCTTGTGTGTTTGGGGATAACGACGGACATTATTTCTTGCATCGGATAAAATATATTAAGGCAGAAAATGCCAGAGAAGATAATGCTTCGGCGCAATGTCAGGAAGTAATTGATTTTATCGTGGCAAATCATATTCCTTCGTTACGGTTGGAAACAAACGGTATCGGAAAGTTTTTACCGGGAATCCTGCGGCGGGAAATGCGTCGCCGAGGAGTGCGGTGTGCTTTGAGTGAAGTTGTATCCAGACGGAATAAAGAACAAAGAATTATCGAAGCTTTTGATGCCGTATTAGCAGAGAGGGCGCTTTATGTTCATGAAAGTGTGGAAGAAACTCCTTTCGTTGCGGAAATGAGGGAATGGATTCCGGGCGGAAAAGGGCATGATGACGGATTGGACGCTGTTGCCGGCTGTCTTTTGGCAGAGCCGGTACGCATGAATGCCGAAGGGGCGCAAAATACAATAAAGGCGAGGGTGGATTGGCGGCCGGCAGGTCTTGATTTTAACGGCTCTGCGGACTTCGCCGTATAACATTACAGGAGAAAAGAAAATGGAAGGACATTTGAGCATTGATTTGCTCTGGTGGATAAGCGTGGTCGAGCTTCCGGCTTTGGCCACGCTTTTTGGTTTGGTGTGGCGTAACCGCTATGGCACAGAAAAGGCTATCGAGGAAAATCATCATTTTGCCGAGTTTAATGCTTCGCAGATACGAGAGTCTCTGGCTGCTTATAAGCTGGAAGTGGCAAAGAACTATGCTTCGCTTACTTATCTGAATGCCGTGGAAAAACGTCTGACCGAACATTTGCTGAGGATTGAAGAAAAATTGGATAGACAGGGAGGTTGCTGATGCTGTTTGAAAATGATGCCTATGACAGAGATGTTTTTTGTCAGGGGGAATGCTGTAATGCCGTGGATATATTGGCTCGTACCGTGTACGGAGAAGCAAGAGGCGAGGGGCTTTTGGGCATGGAGGCCGTTGCTTCGGTGGTGATTAACCGTGTGCGCTTTGCCAGACAAAGAGGCGGGTTTTGGTGGGGAGCTACGGTGAAAGACGTATGTTTGCGGCCAAAACAATTTTCTTGTTGGAACTCTGATGATGCTAACAGCGAACTCATAACTAAAGTCGATGCAAGCGATAAGATTTTTGCTTTGTGTCGCCGGATAGCAAGACGAGCGGTTTGCGGAGTTTTGCTTGACCCTACCCGAGGGGCTACGCATTACCATAATCGTAAGTGCTCTCCTTTGTGGGCAAGAAAGGCTATTCCGTGTGCCGAAATCGGTAACCATGTTTTTTATGATAAAGTTTAAGAAAAAGGAGGAAAAATGTTGGATTTTATAATTGTTAATTTGGACGGTATTTTAACTGTTATTGCTTCGGTAATTGCAACGGCTGCGGCGGTGGCGGCTCTTACGCCTACGCCTAAGGACGATGCGGTGCTAAGCGCAATACGCAAAGTCGTGGATACTTTGGCTTTGAATGTCGGTAACGCTCAAAATAAAGCATAAAAAATGCTGTATCAGATACTTTTAAGCATAGGGGAGCAGATTTTAAAACTGCTCCCTTATTTTTGGGCATATTTGAAGGGGAAAAATGATGAAAAACTCGCTAAGCTGCAGAAAAACTTGGAAAAAAGCCAAAAACAGGCGGAAATTGCTTTGCGTCCTAATCTTCGGCGTGATGATATTCTTTCCCTCCTGCGCCAAGGAAAGCTATGAAACTTCTGCTTGTCTGTGGCCGTATGCCGGTTCTGAAGTACAAAAAGAGCTAGAAACTTTGGCAGAAGATGATTATCCCGCATTGTGGGAATGGTTAGGGAGGCTCGCTAAGTTAAAAGAAATCTGCGAGTCGGATTAAATAAGAGTGGGAAACGGATAAGCAGAGGGATTAAAATCTGTAAATAATAGGTCGGTTATGTATTTGCCGATTATTTGCTCATTAAATAAGGAATAGTATTTTTCATATCCTTTGCGAGCGTTTTCCATGCGTTTTTCCGGATTGTTCTTGAAATAAGCGATTTTTTCATACAGTTCTTGCGGAGTCTCATAAAACGCCATTTCATCTTCGGCAAATAAATCATTAAAGCCCGTGCGGCGATCAACGAAAACTAAAAGTCCGTTGCCTATCATGTGGGCAAGACGGTCGGAAGA
>JAFWAG010000017.1 GCA_017507765.1 Alphaproteobacteria bacterium
GCTTTCCGGTGGAAGCCGGAGTCGCTCCTAATTTCGAGGTCATGGACGAAAGAGACGCAAAGCTTATTTTGAAAAATGTTTTGCAGGATTCTATCCGCTCGGTTGCTTTGCAAAAAGACCTGGAGACTGTGTCGGAATATATCGAAGACGATTCTTTTGAAGGTATATTCCAAAAAATATATGCCGAAAGAAAAAAAATAACTAAGACTATCAATGCTTTAGGTTCTATAGAAAAGCTTATTGATATAATGTATCAAAAGATTGGAGTCTCTCCTTCGCTTACTTTGGAAGAAGTGAATCAAAGTATCATGAAGGTGAATCAAGATATCAAAAGTGCGGCAGAGATTCTGTCTGAAGGCGGTGTGCAAGATAAAGAACGTGCCGAAAAAATCTTTGCTTTTTTGAATGCGAACGAACAACAAAAAGAGCTGTTGCGGGAACAATATATTTCGGCTTTTTTAACTAAAACGGGAGATATTACGAAAAAGCTGGCGTCTAAAAAATCGGCAAGCGCGGCGGAAATAATGTATGCAGAGGCCGATAGAATATACGATTTAACCCAACAGCGAAGAGCGGTAAAAGTCGCTCAGCTGAATGCGGCGTTAATCCGAATTTGCACTTTTGTTTTGCAAGAGTATGAAAAAAGAAAAAACTATCTTGGGCTTTTGGATTACGGCGACTTGATTTTAAAGGCCGGAAGTTTGTTGGAAACGGCGGACGGGGCGGCTTGGGTGCTATATAAGCTGGACGGCGGTATTGACCATATCTTGGTTGACGAGGCGCAGGATACCAGTCCGGAGCAGTGGGCAATCGTGCGGGCTTTGGCAGGAGACTTCTTTGCCGGAGAAGGGGCGAGGAAACAGAAACGCACGGTTTTTGCCGTGGGTGATAAGAAGCAGTCCATTTTTAGTTTCCAAGGTGCAGATCCGGAAGAATTCGCCGCAAATAAAGACTTTTTCCGGCAAAAGCTTTCCGGAGTGGGGGAAGAACTGGCAGATGTGCCTTTGGAAATATCTTTCCGTTCGTCCGAGGCGGTTTTGACTTTGGTAAATCTTTTGCTTGAGAATCATCGTGCCAGTTTAGGTGTGGTTGAAGACGGCGAACCGTTTAAGCATTTTGCTTATCGTAAGGGGTGTGCCGGAAGGGTGGAAATATGGGAACCCGTGGTGAAAGAAGCAAATGATGAAACTTCTGTTCCTTGGTCGCCTCCGGTGGAGCGATACTTGAAAGATTCTCCGCAAAGCCGTTTGGCTCGTATGATTGCCGAGCGTATTTTTAAAATGATAAGTGAAAAAGAAATGCTGGAATCCGAAGGGCGGTCGATACAGCCCGGAGACATTATGGTTCTGGTGCGGAAAAGAAATGTCTTTTTTGAAGAATTGGTAAGAGCGTTAAAAACTTTGCGCATACCGGTTACCGGTCTTGACCGCATGATGCTTTCCGAACAAATGGCGGTAATGGATTTGTTGGCTTTGGGTAAGTTCTTATTACTGCCTGATGATGATTTGACTTTGGCAGAGGTTTTAAAAAGTCCGTTGTTTGGTTTTGATGACGATGATTTGTTCGAGCTTGCCAATAACAGGGGAGAGCGTTCTTTGTGGGAGGCTTTGCGTCTGAAAGGAAATGATGAGGCAGGAAAATACCGTGATGCTTTGGAACGCTTGTTAATGCTTTTGGAAAAGGCGGATAAGGTAACTCCTTTTGCTTTGTATTCTTTGGTGCTAGACACTTTCGGAGGCAGAAAGGCTTTGCTTGCTCGGCTTGGCTATGATGCGGAAGATGCTTTGGACGAGTTTATGAACCTTACTTTGGATTTTACCAAAGCAAATATTCCTTCTTTGCAGAACTTTCTTTCGTGGATTAAAAACAGCGATATCGAAATCAAAAGAGACTTGGAACAGGGCGAAATAAACGCCGTCAGGATTACAACCGTTCACAGCTCTAAGGGCTTGGAAGCGCCGATAATATTTATGCCGGATACATTCTCCGGTATAAGCAATAAAAATAATTTGTTCTGGATAGAAGAAGGAAATGATTTGAAGCTTCCTTTGTGGATTCCGAATAAAGATGTAACTCCGGAAAACTTAAACGAATGGAAAGAGGACGCAAAAGAAAAAGCTTTGCGTGAATATCGCCGTCTTTTATATGTGGCGGTTACTCGTCCACGGGACAGGCTTTATATATGCGGGTGGATAAATA
This sequence comes from Alphaproteobacteria bacterium, assembly GCA_017507765.1. Taxonomy (GTDB): domain Bacteria; phylum Pseudomonadota; class Alphaproteobacteria; order CACZRW01; family CACZRW01; genus RGIG5556. The sequence goes on from JAFWAG010000017.1 coordinate 2,200, forward strand.
AAGCTAACTCCAAGGATAAGGAAGACGAGAAAAAATCCGAGTCTAAGCTTGAAACTTGGTATGAGCTTATTACGGCGGCTTTGGATACTTCGGAGGCAAAGGCTTTGCTGACTACGGAAGTGCAAAAGGGTATCGGAACGGTAAAAGTTTTGAAGTCGGAGCAGGTAAATACGGTGCTTCCGAAAGAAACTAAGAAGGAAGAAAGTTCCGAGGATATACCTTTGTGGGCTATGGAAAATCCCAAAGATGAGCCAATGCCGCCACGTCCGTTGGCTCCTTCCCGTATGGGGGAGGAAGACGAAGAACTTTCGGCGCCGTCTCCGATTGCTCCGGAAAGAGAAAAAGCTTTGCAAAAAGGAAGCGCAGTTCACCGCTTGTTGCAAGTTTTGCCAGAAATGGAAGAGGAAAAACGCTTGCTTGCGGCGCAGAAATATATGGCAGAACCGGCGTTTGACTTTTCGCCAGAGGAGCAAGAGGAAATTATAAGGAAGGTTTTTGCCGTGCTGGATAATCCGGAGTTTGCTTTTTTGTTCGCCAAAGGCTCGAAAGCAGAGATGCCGATTGTCGGTATGCTGGATAACAAGGTCTTTTCCGGTCAGGTCGACAGATTGGCTATTTCCGAAAATGAAGTAATGATAATTGATTATAAAACTAATCAGAAGCCTCCTGCCGTGTCGGAGCAGATACCGGAAGCTTATGTTCGGCAAATGAAGATTTATAAACAGCTTTTACAAAAAGCATTTCCCAAAAAGACGGTGCGTGGGTTATTATTGTGGACCGAAAACATGACCATGACGGAGGTTTAAAATGAAACAAATCGTGGCGGCTTTGACGCTTATATTTGTATTGGCTTCTTGCGGAGTTCCCGGTGCGCCGGATTATCCTCCCGGTGCTTCGTACCCCGGAAATTATCCCGCCGAATAAAGAAGGAATAAAAAAGTGCGGCTTTGGTTACCGCACTTTTGAATGTAAGACTAAAGAAATAAAGTTTATTCTTCTTCTGTGTCTTTGTGGCAGTGGCAAGAGCCTTCTTTGCCAGCACACTGGCAAGAAGAACCGCACAGGCAGTCGCCTCTGGCAATCATAACCGCAATGACTAAGGCGGCGATACCGACAAGGCAATAAATGATTTGGGCAACTATGCTGTCGGCACCAAAAATACGCTCAACAAGATTAAAATCAAAAAATCCGACTAAACCCCAGTTTAAACCGCCGATGATGACTAAGATTTTCGATATACATGATATGATAGGCATTTAACTTCTCCTTTATTTAAATGGTCGCTAAAAGCTTTATCATGATGACCGGAAAAAGATAATCTGTAAATAAGTTTAGGGATAGCAAAATATATCCCGTTACTTAGGCAACTTGTTCCGAGGATTTTTTAAGAAAAAGGTTGCAGTGGCAGTGACCGTTCGCCGCAACATCTGCTTCACAAAAAGTGCAGGGGCAAAGGTGATCATCTGTCCATTCATCTTCTGGAACACAGGGGCAATGACCATCGGTAACGGCAAGACGCTTTAATATCCGGTCAACAACTTTTTCATTTACTTCCATGTTGTGTTCTTTTGCAAACTTGAAATAATCTTCTTTTTCCATTCCTTTTAACTCTCTTTAAAAGTTTATATTTTCAAAAATCCTTTACAAAAATAATGCTTTTTCTTGCTTATAAAAGATTTTAAGCATTTTTTTGTTGTTGTTATCGCACTGATGAGATAAATGTTAAAATGTAAAACAGGTGTATTATACATGGAATCTATTGGGTATTCAATTTTAAAATTAGCGTTCGCCTTCTTTTTAGTTTTAATGAACGGGTTTTTTGTTATCTCTGAGTTTGCGATTGTTAAAATCCGCAGAACCAGACTAGAGGAATTGGCTCGGCATGGAAGCAAAAAGGCGAAAATCGCTTTGAAGGTAACTTCCGCTTTGGATAGTTATTTAAGTGCTACACAACTTGGGATAACTTTGTCGTCGCTTGCTTTGGGCTGGATTGGCGAGCCGGCAGTCGCTTTCTTGATAGAGCCGTTGGTCGTGGACTTGTTCCCGAATAATCATATTCTTTTGCATACCGTAAGTTTTGCCATAGCGTTTACTTTTATTACTTTGCTTCATGTGGTCGTGGGCGAGCTGATACCAAAGTCTTTGGCTATTCAAAAGACGGAAGCTATGGTCAATTTGATTATATATCCCCTTTATATATTCAGCAAAATCGGCTATCCGGTTATTTATGTCTTTGACCACCTTGCCGCAATAGGCTTGAAAATTATGGGAATTAAGCCCGCAAAAGAAAGCGATTTGGCTCATTCGGAAGAAGAACTGAAACTTATCGTCTCGGCAAGCCAAAAGGGTGGCGTCATAGACCAGACAGAGTCGGAAATTATTAAAAATGCGGTGGACTTTTCGGATAAAATCGCCAGAGAAGTTATGATACCAAGACAGGATATGGTATGCCTTTATATTGAAGATTCTTATAAAGAAAATATCCATGTAATTGATAGTACGAAGCATACCCGTTATCCCGTATGCAGCGAAGACCGTGATAATATTATCGGTATGGTGCATATCCGTGATATTATGCGAGACCAGAACCTTCCCGTTCCGACGCACGATTTACAAAAAATGCTGCGGGAGATTTTAATGGTTCCCGAAAGTATGTCGGTTTCCGAAGTTCTGCATAGAATGAAAAAACGGCGTATCCATATCGCCATTGTGGTTGATGAATACGGCGGTACGGCAGGATTGGTATCTATGGAAGATATATTGGAGGAAATCGTCGGCGATATTATGGACGAGCATGATGATGCTTCGGTGGAGCCAGAGTTCAAAATGCTTGAGAACGGCGTTTTTGAAGTCGACGGAAAAATGCCGCTGGAAAAAATCGCTCATACGCTTTGCTTTGATTTGGACGAACATGACGAAGATACGGTTGGCGGCTATGTCTTTGGGGCTTTGGCTCGCAAGCCGGAAGTCGGTGATGTTGTAGTTTCCAAAAATTGCCGTTTGGAAGTCATTAAGACCAATAATATGCGGGTGGAAAGAGTAAAGCTTTCTTTGTTGCGGGAAGACGAAGAAGAAAAAGAATAACGCTTGGCTTTAGGGGAGCTTTAGCGGCTTTGTCTTAAATCACAATCCATTTTGGCGGCTATGGAAGAAAGACGGGCAAAAGCTTTCTGATTGCCGGTGAAAATTACATATTTTACACCGGAACGTATGGCAGATAATGCTTCGCCGGCGTTGTTTCCGCAATCAAGAAAAAACTTGTGCGGGCAGGTTGGGCAGGCTTCGCTAACCTTCCGGCATAGGGATAGGAAGTAGGAAATTCCAAGATAAGAAGAAGCCGAAATCGGCGTAACCAAAAGAGTTTCTTTGTCGTTTGCCGAAGAAAGTGCCTGTATGGCTTGGGATAAATCGGTTACGGTAATCATCTTTCTGTTTCCGGTATAATCTTAAGTTGCCTTATCGCAATTATCGCACTATAAAAAGAGGTAAGTCAAAAGGTGAATGAAAATATGGAACAAGTTTTACAAAAGATAAACAATGCTCTTGCCCGCTTAGATGAAAAACTGACTGCAAAAAACAATCAGTTTCTGTTTGAAAAAAGCCTCTTGGGCGAGGAAATAGAAAAAAGCAAAAACGTTAACCGCCAGATTAAAGGACGGGCGGAAGAGGCTTTGCAAAAACTTGATAAGCTTATCTCTGTTTTGGAAAATAATGGAAAAGAGGGCTGATAATGGCTGTGGTGGCGATAAATATAGATGGGCAGAAATATAACCTTTCCTGTGATGACGGGCAGGAAGAACGCTTGCTTTCCTTTGGAGATATGTTGGATAAAAAAGCATCTATGATACGCAGCTCCTTTCCGCAAATCGCTGATAATATGCTGTTGGTGATGAGCGGGGTTTTACTTGCTGAAGAACTTTCGGTCGCAAAAGAAAGAAAAATGACCACGGCAGAATCACAACCACTTTCTGATAACGCTTTGATTCAACTTGAAAAAATTGCCGAGCATATAGAAGCGCTTGCAGATTCCTTATAATTTTGCTATACTGATAATAATGGAGTGTGGCTTTCCGGTGCGTTAGGGTTCCGTTGTTCCGGGGGCTACAATGATACAGAAAGGGTGCTGTCCCTTACCGTTGTCGTGGCAGCAGTAATATGGCGCCCAACTTTACTAGACGGCTCACGAGAAATCGTGTTGATTCGACGGCTAGGGAGGCTGCACTCCTCTTATTCGTTCCTTTTAAACCTTACGGAAATCAGAAAAACTGGTGAATACCGAAGCTGAAATCTTCTTACAAAAGCAAACTTTGCGAGAAGAAATCCGTCTTCGGCGTAATTATTTTATCCATGATGCAGGGGCGGAAGATTTTCTGTTACAGATAAAAAAGCTTTGTTTGGATAAGTATAAGGTTTTTGCTTCGTATGTGCCGCTTTCTTTTGAAGCAGATGTCAGCTTGCTTAACGAATATCTGCTACAGGAAGGAAAGATACTTGGTTTGCCTGAAGTCGTGGCAAATGACAAGCCGTTGGTTTTTCGCCGCCGGCAAAGCGGAGATGCTATGGTAAAAGGGCGTTTGGGAATAGCGGTTCCGGTTGGAGAAGAAGTAATCCCCGAGGTTATTTTCTTGCCGTTGGAAGCTTTTGACCTACAGGGAAACCGTTTGGGCAAAGGCGGCGGATTTTATGACCGCACTTTACAGGCTTTGCCCAATGCTTTACGGATAGGGGTGGCATTCTCTGCGCAAGAAGTTTCGGCTGTTCCCGTTCTTGCCAATGATGAAAAACTGCATATTATCGTAACCGAAAAGGAATTACGGTTTATTTAAACCGTAAACTCCAATCCTTTATCCGTTGCTTTGACGGTTACCAAATCACCTTCTTTTATCTTTCCGGAAAGTATTTCCATGGCCAGAGGATTTTCAACTTCTCTTTGCAAAAGACGCTTTAAAGGTCTGGCTCCGTAAGCCGGCTCATAGCCGTTTTCGGCAAGCCAAGTTCTTGCGCTGGGGTCAAGCTTAAGGCTGATACCTCTTTCATGAAGACGATTTTGCAAAAGAGCAAACTGAATGTCGACAATATCGGCGGTGTCCTTGCGGCTTAGACGGCGGAAAAGCAAAATCTCGTCCAGACGGTTTAAAAACTCTGGCCGGAAAGCGGCTTTTACTATTTCCATAACCGGCTCTTTTACTTTTGAAGTATCTTCGTCTTCCGGTTGGTTCGCCAGAATCTCTGCCCCTAAGTTGGAAGTCATGATAATAAGCGTGTTATGGAAGTCCACGGTGCGTCCTTGACCGTCCGTAAGCCTGCCGTCATCAAGAACCTGTAACAAGACGTTAAATACGTCCATGTGGGCTTTTTCTATCTCGTCAAAAAGGATAACTTGATAGGGACGGCGGCGAACCGCTTCGGTTAAAGCTCCGCCTTCTTCGTACCCGACATAACCCGGAGGGGCGCCGATAAGTCTGGCGACGGAATGCTTTTCCATATATTCGGACATATCAATCCGTATCATGGCTTTTTCATCGTCAAACAAGAACTCGGCTAAGGCTCTGGCTAGTTCGGTTTTGCCTACGCCGGTTGGGCCTAAGAACATGAAAGAGCCAATCGGGCGGTTGGGGTCTTGTAAGCCGGAGCGAGAGCGGCGTACCGCATTGGAAACGGCAATTACGGCGTCTTCTTGACCGACTAAGCGGCGGGCAATGTCGGTTTCCATGTTGATAAGCTTTTCATGTTCGCCGGCAAGCATCTTGTCAACTGGAATGCCTGTCCAACGGGAAACTACGGCGGCAACGTTTTCCGGTGTTACTACTTCGGCTGTATCGGTTCCGGAGGAGGTGTTTTCCGCTTCTTTAAGCTTTCGTTCCAGTTCCGGAATCTGTTTGTATTGAAGCTCTCCGGCTTGCTCATAACGTCCTTCCCGCAAGGCCTTGTCAACGTCAATGCGGGCTTGGTCAAGCTGTTCCCGAAGCTTTGAGGTGCTGGCAAGAGCCGCCTTGGTGTTGTTCCATTTGGCGGTCATGGCGGAAGATTGCTCCTCCAGTCCGGCAATTTCTTGTTCCAACTTTTGCAAGCGTTCTTTGGAGGCTTTATCCGTTTCCTTCTTTAATGCTTCCCGTTCGATTTTATACTGGATTAAGCGTCTATCTATTTCATCAAGTTCTTCCGGTTTCGAGTCTGCTTCCATGCGCAGACGGCTGGCGGCTTCGTCCATTAAATCAATCGCTTTGTCCGGTAAGAAACGGTCGGCAATATAACGGTTGGAAAGAGTGGCGGCGGCAACAATTGCACTGTCGGAAATCCTTACTCCGTGATGAAGTTCATATTTTTCCTTTATGCCTCGCAGAATGGAAATCGTCTCTTCCAATTTCGGTTCGCCGACAAATACCGGTTGAAAACGGCGAGCTAAGGCAGCGTCTTTTTCAACATATTTGCGGTATTCGTTTAAAGTGGTGGCGCCGACACAATGCAATGCTCCTCTTGCCAAAGCCGGCTTTAAGAGGTTAGAGGCGTCCATGGAACCTTCGCTTGCTCCCGCACCGATGATAACGTGCATTTCATCTATGAACAGGATTATTTCTCCGGAAGAGTCTTCGATTTCTTCCAAGACGGCTTTTAAGCGTTCTTCAAACTCTCCACGATATTTTGCGCCGGCTATCAATGCGCCCATGTCCAAAGCCATAAGACGTTTGTTCTTAAGGCTTTCGGGGACGTCGCCGTTGACTATTCTTTGCGCCAGTCCTTCAATAACGGCGGTTTTGCCAACTCCGGGTTCGCCGATAAGCACAGGGTTGTTTTTGGTGCGGCGGGATAATACTTGAATGGTGCGGCGGATTTCTTCGTCTCTGCCGATAACTGGGTCAAGCTTGCCTTCCTTGGCTCGGGCGGTGAAGTCTAAAGCATAGCGTTTTAGGGCATTGTATTTGTCTTCGGAACTGGCACTGTCGGCTGTTCTGCCACGGCGAAGTTCGTTAACGGCGTTGTTAATGCTTTGCGGCGTAATGCCGGCGGATTTTAAAATGTTGCTTGCCGCCGTGTTCGGAACCATGGTTAAAGCCTGTAAAACACGTTCAACCGTAACAAAAGCATCGCCGGCTTTTTGCGCAAGTTCTTCGGCGGTGTTTAAAACTTTTCCCAAGTCCTGATTGGGCAGGGTTTGTACCGAAGAGCCACTGACACGGGGAAGATTTTCAAGTTCTTTTTCCACCGCCGTACGGGCTGCGTTGGCATTGCCTCCGGCACTTTGGATTAACGAAGAGCAAAGTCCTTCTTCGTCATCAAGCAATACTTTTAAAAGATGTTCCGTACCCAGATATTGGTTTTGATTCCGCTGGGCAACTCCTTGCGCAGACTGTAAAAAGCCTTTCATTCGGTCAGTAAGTTTTTCTATATCCATAATTTTCTCATTTATTATGGATATAGGAGCAAGAAAGCCTTATTTCAAGATAGGCGAAAGTATACCCCGAAAAAATTAAGCGACGGAAGTTTCTTTCTTTACTCTTGGAGTATAACGTCTTTTCGGACGGCTTTCCTTGGTTTGGGAAGGTTGTTCCAGCTTGGATAAATCAGGGAAGGATAAATCCATGTCCAAGGGTTTGATTTCTTCGCTTTCGCTTTCTTCGGTGATGTCCGACAAATCATCAACATTCTCGGTTTCTGCCGAAAGTGGCATTTTTACTTTTTTGATGATGGGTTTGCGGCGTTCCTGATTGAAGGATACCTGCGAAACGGAAGCTTTGCCAGATATGGAAAGAGTAGAGGTCTCTGCAACCTCTGAAACTTCGGCGGAGGTAGATGTCTGAGCCGTGGTGCTTTCTTCGTCAATCCGGTTGCCGATATCATCGGGACGTTCCTGATTTTCGGCTATGATTGCCTGTCTTTTGATTTCTTCATTTTCGGCAAACTGTAAATGCATACGAAAGTAATGTTCTGCGTGCTGTAGGCATCTTTCGGATAAAATCCGGTCATCAGAGGATAACGCATCTTTGGAAGCAGAAAGATACTTTTCCATAATCTGAAATGCGTTGCCACGTATCTTCCCGCACGGGCCGTTACTGTCCAGTGTGGTGTTGGTGGAAATACCGTTGAAAGACGAGGTGCCGGAATTGTTATTCCGCCTAATAGCACCATTGTTGCGGCCACGGAAATGACCTCTATTATTACTTTGTTTCATCAGATACCAATAAAAAAATGATTATATAAGCAATATCGGGAACTTTCCCGCTTTAAACCAAAAATTGTTGCTTAGATGAGCAAAAATACATATAAATCCGTTAAAAGCAATCTTTTTTTTCAAAAAAATGCGATTTTTATTTTTGAAAATGAAGACAGCGGGTTATGCCGCCAAAATCCTTGTGCATTTTGTTAAGATGTAAGCCGGCGGAGGTCATTATGGCGGTAACGTCATCTTCTTGTCCTTTGCCGATTTCACAAAAGAAACTTCCTTTTTCGCACAATAAAGAAGGTAAAAGCAGCGATATTTCCCGATAAGCCGTAAGTCCGTCTTCGCCGCCGTTTAAGGCAGCTTCGGGGTCAAAACAGCGAACTTCCGGCGCAAGAGAGGATAATTCTTCCTGCGGTATATAAGGCGGATTGCTGATAATAATGTCATAGGTTTTTACTGCGTTTGCGGGAAGGGTATGCCAAGATGCGGCAATAAACTCTGCCTTGGCAGAAAGTCCGTTGCGGTCGGCATTTGCTTTGGCGGCGGCAATGGCTTTCGGGCTGATATCAATGCCAAGGCCTTTGGCGGTTTTAAGTTCGGAAAGCAATGCCAGCAAAAGACAGCCGGTGCCGGTTCCTAAATCCAAAATGTTTAAGGGCTGCGTTTGGGCGGCAAAGCTATGCACAACGGCTTCCACCAAAGTTTCGGAGTCCGGTCTGGGGTCAAGAGTGTCTTCGTTAAGGCAGAAGGAAAGCTTCCAAAAATCTCGGACGCCGATAATCCGAGATACCGGTTCTCTTTGCGCTCTGCGGGCAATAAAAGAAGATATTTTTTCTTCTTCATTTACGGAAACCGAATAATCGTCATGCATAAGAATAAAAGAAGGATTCTTCCCAATGGCTTCGGCAATCAATAAACGAGCGTCAAGACGAGGTGTTTCTATGCCGGCTTTGGTAAGAATAGCCGTGGCAGAGGTTAGGAGTTCTCCCAGTTTCATAGGAATATCCTTATTCTATTTCCGCCAAACGGGAAAGCTGGTCTTCGGCAATTAACGGTTCAATTATTTCATCAAGAGCCGTGCCGTTCATAACTGCGTCAAGTTTATATAAAGTAAGGTTGATGCGGTGATCGCTTACTCTGCCTTGCGGGAAATTATAGGTGCGGATTCTTTCCGAACGGTCGCCGGAACCGACTTGGTTCTTGCGGTTTTGGGAGCGTTCGTTGTCTTTTTCCTGCCGCTGCATTTCGTATAACATGGAACGAAGGCGTTTCATGGCTTTGTCTTTGTTCTTGAACTGAGAACGCTCTTCCTGACAGGCAACAACACAGCCGGTCGGTATGTGGGTAATGCGGATTGCACTGTCCGTTTTGTTAACGTGCTGACCTCCGGCACCAGAGGCACGATAAGTATCTATGCGTAAATCTTTCTCATCAATTTTGATGTCGACATCTTCGGCTTCCGGTAATACGGCTACGGTTGCGGCAGAAGTGTGAATGCGTCCGCTTGCTTCGGTTTCCGGTACTCTTTGGACTCTGTGGACGCCGGATTCAAACTTTAGACGAGAGAAAACATCTTTGCCGGATATACTGGCAATGGCTTCTTTAAAGCCGCCAATGCCGGTATCGCTGATTTCTTCGATTTCAAACTTCCAACCTTTGGAAGCCGCATATCTTTCATACATACGGAATAAATCTGCGGCAAATAAAGCTGCTTCTTCGCCGCCGGTTCCGGCACGGATTTCCAAGATGGCGTTTTTGGTGTCGGCTTCGTCTTTGGGAAGAAGAAGGATTTTGATTTTATGTTCCAATTCCGGCAAAAGATGCTTTAGGCGATAGTATTCTTCTTCTGCCAGATTCCGCATTTCTTCGTCGCCGGAGGAGTCCTTTAGCAAAAGTTCGGCTTCTTCAATATCTTTTAATGCTTTGCTGTAAGCTTTGGCTTCTTCGACAATGGGAGTAAGCTCCCCAAGTTCTTTGGAAAGACGGGAAAAGGTCTGGCCGTCTGTCGGTTCGGCAAGTAAAGCTTCTAATTCTTCATAACGTGCAGTTACACTGCTTAATTTTTCTTCGAGATTCACGATTATTCCTTGTTATTATGGCGGCTTTGTAAAATGTTAAGCCAATTAGAGTTTGTGTTTTTAAGTTCTATGGCTTCGGTTATTAAATCAACCATAACCGATACGGCGTCCGAGCTTTTGACTTTAAAAGCCGGAGTTCCACCGATGTATACTAAGTTAATACCGTTGCCGCCGCCGGCAATCGCAACATCGGCATGAGCAGCTTCGCCGGGGCCGTTGACAACACAGCCCATAACCGCAACGTTTAAATTGGCGGAAAGATGCGAAAGCCTTTCTTCCAAAGTGTTTACGACTTTTTCAACATCATAGCCTTTGCGGGCGCAAGTCGGGCAGGAGACTATGCGGACACCGCGGTGGCGTAAGTCTAAAGCTTTTAAGATTTCAAAACCGGCTTTGATTTCTTCTTTAACGTCGGCGGTTAAGGAAACTCTTAACGTATCGCCGATGCCTTCCATTAAAAGCGAGCCGATACCGATGCCGCTTTTGATTAGGCCTCCTCTTAATCCTCCGGCTTCGGTTACGCCAAGGTGCAAAGGATAGTCGCAGGCGGACGCAAGCTTGCGATAAGCGGCAACCGTTGTCATAACGTTTGATGACTTAACGCTGATTTTGAAATTGAAAAAGTCTTCGTCTTCAAGCATTTTGGCTTGGTTTAATGCGCTTTCAACCATGGCGTCGGCGCACGGTTCGCCGTACTTTGCCAATAATTCTTTTTCCAGACTGCCGCCGTTAATTCCTATGCGTATGGCACAGTTGTTTGCTTTGGCGGCTTTGATAACTTCCCGTACTTTGTCTTGGCTGCCGATGTTGCCGGGATTGATGCGAAGGCAAGCAGCTCCGGCATCGGCGGCTTCCAATGCTCTTTTATAGTGAAAGTGAATGTCCGCAACTAAGGGAATATGAATGTTTTTTATAATCTCTTTTAAGGCGGCGGTGGATTCTTCGTCAGGACAGGAAGAACGGGCAATATCAGCTCCGGCTTCTTCCATGGAAAGAATCTGCCGTATGGTAGCTTGGGCGTCCGAAGTGAGAGTGTTCGTCATTGATTGGACGGAGATGGGAGCATCTCCGCCAACGGGAACATTGCCAACATATATTTGACGGGTTTTGCGGCGTTTAAGCGCTTCGGTACGCATATCCTTTTACCTTAATAAAAGAGCATCTGCGTCAAGCAAAATGCCACTGCGAATGGTGCCTTTCGGACCAATGGGGGCAATTTTGGTGCCGTCAACATAGATATCAAGACCACCGGCATTTCCGGTGCGGAGAAGCAAACCTTCTTCTTGGGGAACGTTATATTTATCTCCGGCAGTTAAAACACGAGAAATTAAAATGGAGTTGTCTTTGGAAACTTGAAGCCAAGTTTCGCTGTTGGCAATGATAACAACTCGGGAAGTGTCATCTTCGGCACCGTAGGTTTTGGTTTTAGGTGCGGGTGCCGCTTCTTCGGCAGGTGTTGCCGGTTTTTCCGTAACTGCGGCAGAGGTTTCCTCTTTGACAGAAACTTCCGGTGTTTTAGCCGGTTCTGTAGCTTTTACGGTTTCTTCGGCAGGATAGGAATCTTCACTGACAGTTATTTGTACCGGTTCATCAGAAGCCGGAGATGCTTCTTCAGTTGCCTGAGATACTTCATCTGTTGCCGGAGTTTCTTCCGTTACGGTTTCTTCCGCTATGGTTTCTTCTTGTGCCGGAGATGCCGGTTCATAAGAAGAAAACGCATACCATAAGCCATAGCCGATAAGCAGTAAAACCAAGGCCAAGATAATTTCTTTCTTTCCGGGTGAGCCGCCTTCGTTTTCCGGTTCCATTACCGCCAGAGACATTTTCTGTCCCATGCCGGAAGCTTCATCACGGAAGCGGTCGTAAACGGCGTTCGAGTCTAAGCCAAGAAAAGATGCATAGGTGCGCACAAATCCGGAAGCATAAGTCGGCCCCGGAAGTTCACGGAAATCACCGTTTTCAATCGCTTCCAAATATTGGGCGCGAATGCGGATTTTGTCGGCAACGTTTTCAATCTTAAGCTTGTTTTTAAGCCGTGCGTTTTTGAGTATCTCGCCTACGGTCTGATACTCTTCTTCCTTTTCATCGGCAATGGTAGCAACAGTTTCTTTCTTGCTCTCTTTAACCATGTTTTTAACCTTCCAAAAGTTTTCTTCGTTTAGATATTTCGTTAACAGAATCTTCAACCAGATTTTCAATGATTTCTGCAGCCGGCTGTTCTTTGTCTATCAGGCCGACGCTTTGCCCCGCCATGACAGAGCCGTTTTCAACATCACCGTCAATGGCGGCTTTTTTAAGTGCGCCAACCCAGAAATGTTCAATTTCGTCTTGAACCGTTTTGGCGTCAATTTCTCCGTTTTCAAAACGGGCAATTGCTTCTTTTTGAGCGGCGATGAAATGTTTGGTTCCTTCGTTGCCCAAAGCTCGAACGGAAATAACCGGAAAACGAGGGTCAATCTGAATCATCGGCATCGCATCACGAGAGTTCGCCCGCATGAAAGATTTTTTAAAGTTCGGGTGGGCAATGCATTCGGTGGCGCAGACAAAGCGGCTGCCAATCTGACAACCAGCTGCACCCATTTCCAAAAAGGAAACCAAAGCTCCGCCCGTACCTACGCCGCCGGCAACAAATACAGGTACTTCCGTAATGTGAGGCAGGATTTCCTGTGCCAATATCAAAGTGGAAATAGGTCCGATATGACCGCCGGATTCCGAACCTTCAATCAATAAGGCGTCCGTGCCAAGACGGATAAGTCTTTTCGCCATGGCTAAAGTCGGAGCAAAGCAAATGACTTTTATTCCGGCATCTTTAACTTTCTTTATGTGCGGGGCGGTCGGAACTCCGCCGGCAAAAACAATGTGAGTTACTTCTTCTTCAATGCAGACGTCCAACATCTCGTCAATCTGACGGTGCATGGTAATTACGTTTACGCCAAAAGGCTTGGACGTCATCATGCGGACGGCTTGAATCTCTGTGCGTAAGATGTCCGGTTTCATACCGCCGGAAGCGATGATGCCAAAGCCTCCGCCGTTGGAAATCGCCGAAACCAAATGCCGTTCCGAAAGCCAAGACATCGCTCCGCCCATAATGGCGTACTTCGTACCAAGAAAGTCTTTGCCTCTTGCCCACATACGGTCCAAGGCTTCGTAATTGTTTTTGGAAAAGAAAGTAAAACTTTCCCAAAACTCTTTGCTTTTCCGCATACATTCTTCGTAAGTCGGAAAGTCCGGTAAGGACGGTAATGAAGGCAAAGACGGTAATGAAGGCAAAGAATGCGATTGAATCTGCTTGATTTTATCAACAATCTTGGCGGATACGTTTTTATTAACGTTTTTATTTTGATTTTCTTCCTGAGAAGACATTTGTTCCTTTTCCTTTTTTTAGAATAAAATTATTTTTGCTTATTGATACTATTTTGTTGCCGTTACTTCAAGATGAAGTTTTATAAAACCGCCGCTAAGGTCAAAACCGATACTTGGTTGGCTCCGGCTTGCATAAGTTCCTTTGTGCATTCGTTTACGGTTGCTCCGGTGGTCATAACGTCATCTATTAAAACCAGATTTTTGCCGCTGATTTTTAAGGGGCGGCGGACAAAGAAGGCTCCCTTAACATTGCGCTTGCGTTCCGAGGCGTTAAACTCTCCTTGCGATTTGGTGGATTTTTTGCGGCGCAAGGTATAAGGCAGAAAAGTAATGCCTGTTTGCTTGGCTATTTCTTTTGCAAGCAGGGCGGATTGGTTGTACTTCCTATGCAAAAGGCGAAAACGGTGAAGCGGAACCGGAAGAAGGGCATCTGCATCAGATAAAATATCCGAGCCGGCTCGTACCATAAATCCGGCAAGTAACGGAACACCAAGGGTTTTATCGCCATGCTTGAGTGGTAAAATAAGTTCCTTTGAATATTCATCATAGGAAAGGGCAAAACGATATTTCGCCGCTGTCGGTTGATGTAAACTGCAATGGGGACATATCTGCCAACTTTCTGCTTCTTTGCTTAGCGGGCGGCCGCACGTTTCGCATAGCGGAGAGGCAAGAAAATGAAGGCGGGAAAAACAAGTCTGACAAAGTCCTCCATGCTTGCTTATGATGTTACCGCAGGAAAGGCATTGAGGCGGAAAAACTAAGTCTGCTGCATATTTGGCGGCTATGCCTAATTTATTATTCATTTGTTTTCCTTTTTTTCGTAGTGTGCTATTTATAACTTATCTTGGGCAAAAAAAGAAGGAGGCATGATGAAACTTATTTCCGCCGCCGCAGTTATGGTTGCTGTGCAGATGTGTGCGGCTTGTTCTTTGGACTTTTTTGCCGATGAACCGGAGCCTATGGCGGCTTATTTAATCCATGACAGCCGTTGGAACGGAAAGACTTTCCCGTTAGTTCATCTGTGCGCCAGAGACGGCGGAGATGCTATGTCTCCGATTTTTAAGGTGGAAAATATTCCGGCGGGAACAAATGTGCTGTTGGTGGAGTTTAATGATGTTGCCAATCCTAAACTTGCGGTTGGCGGCGGTTTGGGAACCCTTGGCTATTATCACGAAAGCGGAGCGACTGAAGCTTTGCTTGAGCCGGTTAAAGGCGGAAAGGTAAAAGTTAAAGATTATGCCTTTACGGAAAAATCTCATCGAGTGAAAAACCGTCCTCCTGCCGGTTATCTGCCTCTGTGTCTGGATACCAGACCGCATATGTTGACCGCAACAATTAAGGCAGTCCGCAGAACCGGTACTTTTGAAAACTCTAAAACCGAAGTTCTGGCGGAAGATTATGTTGATGTCGGCGGGCTGTGGCGAAAATAAAAAGGGATACCATGCGATATCCCCTTTTTATGATTTGCTTTGCCAGAAATTACTTTCTTTGATTACTAATGTATGAGTTTAGGACAATTTGTTCTTCAAAAGGACGGTGTCCTGGAGTGGCTGAACCGTTGGTGTTTTCGGTTATTCTTTTTAACCAAGCGTTCAAATCTTCTTCATTCAATTCACTTACAGTTTTGGGGGTTACGCCACTGGGGTAACCTTGTCCGCTTTCAATTTGAGATACTGTAGTTTCGTCAATTGCTTGCTGTTGGCTGTTAACAGATTCTTCGGGGGTTATTTCGGCAATGATTTCTCTTTTTGAGTGGGTGGTCGGAGCCGGTGTCTCTTTGGCCGTTTCATAAACTACCGCATCGCTGGCCTGCTGTCCTTGTTTCGCTTGAACGGCAGTGAAAATATCTTCATCGGAAACCTGCTTGGTTTCTTTGGCATAGATGATGCCCGAATTGTTTGAAGGTGTTACTTCGTTTTGCTCAGCTTGGTGGGCGTCTGCGTTCAAAATGGCTTCTTTGTTCGGAACAACAATTTTCGGTTCTGCTACTTTGGGAGTTTCGTAAACGTCAACATCGCTGTAGCCGTCATCAGCTCTGCCGGGAAGAGTGGTGGGTTTATTTGCTTCCGGTTTGGTCGTTGTTGCAGTTACTTCTGTATCAGCGTCAACGTTTTCAATTGTAAATACTCGATTACTCATAAGTATTATCCTTTCTTTGAGTTAGCTTAATTAGCTTTAATTCTATCATACCATAAAAAATAATTTTGTCAATATTATCCGAAAGTTAGCGGGTTTTAATGGAATCGTTTTTGTTGTCGGCTACATTATAGTTTGAGTTTACCTTTTTACATTCCACGGTAAAACGTTGTAATTCTTTACCTTTAAGCTTGTTAGAAAGCATGAAGCGTCCCTTGCCGAGAGGATTTACTTTCTTGCCGTTCTTTATAACTTCAAAATGAAGGTGAGGGCCGGTTGACCGTCCGGTGTTGCCGGAAAAAGCAATAATCTGTCCTTGCTTGACAAAGTCGCCGACTTTTAATGCTCGGTTATAGCTGTTTAAATGGGCGTAAGCTGTGGAATAACCGTTTGTGTGGCGCATCTGGACATATTTGCCGTAACCTCCGCGATTGCCGATAAAGGTAATTTCTCCGTCGGCGGCGGCTCCTACGGGAGTTCCGATTTTGGTGGCGTAGTCAACTCCCCAATGGGTGGTGGTGTATAAAAGAATGGGGTGTCTGCGAGTGCCAAAGCGAGAGCTTATCCTTCTTTTGCCAACCGGCCATACGTTCATGGCTTTTTTTACACCGTTACCGTTTTCGTCGTAATAATCCCATACGCCTTTGCGGTTTTTGTAATAATAGCGATTGTAGGTTTTGCCTCCGGTACGAATGCTGGCAAACAAAAGCTTGCTGCCGCCCATGTCCATACCTTCATCATTAAAACGCTGTTCAAAGACGGCTTCAAAAGTGTCTCCGTCTTTGATGTCTCTTTTAAAGTTTATCTTGTCATTAAAGGCTTGGCTAATCTGGTTGGAAACGCTTTTCGGAATGCCCATTTTTTCCGCAGATTCACTAAAAGATACTTCAATTACTCCGGCAACCGTGGATTTGCGGATTTCAATTTTGGCTTCTTTGGTTGTGGGTATGTAATTGCCGCTGTCATCACGGACGGCAGAAAACTTGTCCCCGTCTTTGTTCGTCAGGGTAACGCTGTAAAGATTTTCACCTTTGATAAGGCTAACCGTTTGTCCGGGGCGAAGCTTGCGGACGTCGTAAATGTCGTTGATTGCCAGACTGGCTTTGTTCGCATCAGTGCCGGAAGCGCCGGCTCTTTTCAACAAGGCAATCAAAGATTCTCCGGATTTAAGTTTGTATTCTTTTTCTTTGCCGTGTTCGGAATCAGAAGGATTGAGCGTGATTGTACGAGTTTCGGTTTGCAAAGAGCCTTCTTCCAATTTGCTTTCGTCCGGCTCTATAGGTGCTGAAGAAGTCAAAGCCGCAAGAGTTTTGGCGGCAAAAGATATATTCTCTTCGGCAGGTTGAGACGGAATTACCGTAAGAGAAGAGGTGTCGGGAACGTCTGATGTATCGGAAGCTTCGGCAAGTTCGGTTTCCGGTTCGGGTATAGCCGTAGCTTCGGAATAATCGTCAGAAGACGGTGTGAAAACAAAGGCGGAAATAAAGCCTAAAAAGCCGCCGGCGATTAAGATTTTTATCAAAGCTTGTTTGGGGGCGTCCGGAGATGTGTGGTTGTCGCACGAAACCGATATGTCAGTTTCGGAAGTGCTGAAACACACTGGGGAATCCATAAACTCTTTGTCCTTTATATCCATAAACTTCCCGCAAACTTAGTTTTAATCAGGGGTTAAATAAAGCAGATAAGCGTAAAAAATATCTTAATCCGATAAAAAATACCAAATGTTGGGTGCAAGGTATAATTTTTTACGGATTATGGGAAGAGTTTTTTGGATTTTTAAGTTTGCTGATAACTTCTTTGATTTCCTTTGGCAAAACCGAGGGGAAAATCCCAACTTCGGCCATGGCGGTCGGGAGAATAAAGGTTAATTGTCCTAAAGAGGCTTTCTTATCATGCAACATTGCCGCATAAATCTCCTCCGGAGATAAATCGTCGGGAATGGTGTAAGTAAGTCCGTAAGAGCTTAAAAGATTTAAAGCTTTTTCTTTGTATTCTTCGGAAATAAGACCTTTATCGGCGGCAAGAAGAAAAGCTCCTTTAATACCTATGGCGACGGCTTCTCCGTGTGTGTAATGCCGATATCCGGTAAGGCTTTCAAGGGCGTGGGCAAATGTGTGGCCAAGATTTAAAATTGCCCGAAGACCGGTTTCTTTTTCGTCTTGATTAACTACGGCGGCTTTTAAAACGGCACAGGCGTTAATCAGCGTAATCATGGTTTGCGAGTCTTTGGTAAGGATTTTATCTTGGTTGGATTCTAAAAAGGTAAGCAAATCAATAGCGGTTTCGGTATTACAGCTTTTGGCCAGAAAGGCGTATTTTAAAACTTCGGCAAGTCCGGTTTTGAGTTCTTTGTCCGGTAAGGTGCGTAAGGTGTTTACATCGGCGATAACTGCGTGAGGCTGATAAAAAGCTCCTACCATATTTTTGGCATCAGGCAAATTAACGGCTACTTTCCCGCCGATTGAAGAGTCAACCATGGCAAGTAAAGTTGTCGGTATTTGTATGAAGTTTATGCCTCTCTGATATGAGGCTGCGGCAAAGCCGGCTATATCTCCGATTACACCGCCGCCAAGCGCAATAATCGTATCTTTACGGGAAAGGTCTGCTTTTACGGCGGCGGAACAAATCTTGCCGAAATTATCCAGATTTTTGCTTTCTTCGCCTGCCTCGATGATGAAAGTAGTAAAAGGGCAGGGAAGGTTTTTTGTTAAGTCCGCAAGGTATAAATCGGCGACGTTTTCATCGCTGATGATGAATAAGCGGGAAGAAGATTGGGGAAGATAATTCCTGATTTCCGGAAAAAGATTTTCCCCGATTACAAGAGGGTAACCGTGGGGGGGACTTTCCGGAATCTTAACTTCAAGACTGCAAGTCATATTTGCCTCTTTATCTATTTACCCGTTCGGCAAAGTTTGTTTGCGTGCGGCTTCGTAAATCCGTAAAGATTTTAAAAGATGCTCAAACTCGTCCAGATGTAAAGATTGCGCTCCGTCGCATAAAGCACATTCCGGACAGTTGTGAACTTCTATTAACAAGGCGTCCGTGTCGGCAATTACTGCCATACAGGATAAAGGCTCGATAAAATCCCGCCTGCCGGAACTATGGCTCGGATCCATGCATAGGGGAAGGTGCGAAAGCTTCTTTAATGCTAAAAGCGCATTGATATCCGTTACGTTGCGATAATATTTATTATCGGTACCGTTAATTCCCCGTTCGCAAAGGATAATCCTTTCGTTGCCTTGGGAATAAATGTATTCGGCAGCGGAAAGCCAAGTGTCAATATTGTCTGCCATACCTTGTTTTAATAATATGGGTTTGCCGCAGGAACCTAAGTCTTTTAACAGCTCAAAGTTCTGAGAGTTGCGGGCGCCGACTTGGATAATGTCAACATAGTCGATAAAGTCCTTTAAATAACGCGAGTCTGTAAGCTCGGTTACAAATAACATACCATATTTGTCTGCTACTTCTTTGCCGATTTTAAGGCCGTCAACGCCAAGGCCTTGAAAACTGTAAGCCGAAGTGCGGGGTTTGAATGCTCCGCCGCGCATAACCTTTATGCCCATGGCGCTGATGGCTTTGCCTATCTCTTCCGTTTGGGCATAGGATTCAATGGCGCAAGGGCCCGCCATGACAACCAATGAGCCGTCACCAAAAGTAACGTCGCCGACGGTGATAACGCTGTTCGTGTTTTTAAACTCTCGAGAAGTCAGAAAGTAATCTTTGGTGTAAACCTGTGCTACTCCCGCAAGTTTTGCAAGCTCTGCCGGATTGATTTTTTGCTCTCTGCCTTCGCCTAAAACCGATATGGCGGCGTTGCTTGCGCTTTTAAAGATTTTTGCTTCGCACCCATGGGCGTTTATATACTCAGCAACGGATTATATGTCTTCGTCCGCCAGACTTTGCATTCTTATTAACATTAAATTATCCTTTATAAAGCCTGATAAAATCGGCTTGATGATAACCCAGAAACTTATTTTTTACAATAACGGCTTTGATGCTTGCGAGATAGCTTCCGTGAAGAAGAAAAGCTATAATATTTCCAGTTTGCGGGAAGCTTCGTATAAAGCTACCGCCGCGGCGTTGGAGACATTTAAGCTTTCCATACGGGGGCTTATCGGCAACTTTGTTAAGAAATCGCAATTTTCTATCGTCAGGCGACGCATTCCTTCTCCTTCCGAGCCAAGAATAATGATGCATTTATCCGGTAGGGATAGGGAAGAAAGTGTTTGCTCTGCGCTACCGTCCATGCCAATTGCCCAATAGCCGTGCCTCTTTAAACTTTCTAAGGCTCTGACTAGATTGGTGGTGCGGATTAACGGTACTATTTCCAATGCGCCGCAAGCAGCCTTGGCAAGGGCGCCGCCTTCTTGCGGGGCATTCTTGTCCGGAATAATCAAGGCATCGGCGCCAAAAGCCGCCGCTGAACGCAAAATCGCTCCGATATTGTGCGGGTCGGTTACCTGATCTAAGGCAACAATAATGCTTTTGCTTTTCGAGTCTCCTAAACGACAGATGTCTTCGATGGCTAATTCCTCCAAAGGTTTGACCGACAGAGCAATGCCTTGATGAACGGCTCCGGAGGGTAAAATCTTCTCTAATTCTTCTTTGCTGAGGCGCAGAAACTCTAAGCCAGAGGGGATTTTTATGCTGTCGTCAAAGTCCTTGGTCAATAAAAGGCGAATCTTGGTTCGCTCCGGATTGTTTAAGGCCGCTTCGACAGCGTGCTTGCCGTATAAAAATAACTCTCCTCCCTTGTTTTGATGATGATTTTTTTTCATGATAATTTCCTTGATTTTTCTTTTTAATAACAATGCCTTGTTTGAAAATTGCCCAGGTTGGGAAAAACTTTTTTTACAGTGCCACCTTCTTTTAGTATTGACAAGTTTTTTTAAACAGACATATTTCTTGGCTCTCTGTCGTTTTCTTGGCAGGGTTAAGTATGGTTGCGGAGAGGTGGCCGAGTGGTTAATGGCAGCAGACTGTAAATCTGCCCTCTTTTGAGTACGAAGGTTCGAATCCTTCCCTGCCCACCAA
>JAFWAG010000018.1 GCA_017507765.1 Alphaproteobacteria bacterium
CATGGTGTTTGCTTGCGTGATGTTGTCCATATCTTCACGACGGTCGGATACATGCTTATATAACACCGGCGTTAAAGCCGCTATCAAACCCAACATAACAAGTGCTTCAACACTAAGACTTCCTTTTTCTGTACGGTTCATTTGTCTCTTCCTCCTTGCAGGGCTGGGAGGTGACAAACCGTATATAGACGGCACAGAGTATTTGCGTATGCTTATTTCTCTATCTCCCAGCCAAGGCTTGAGAGTTTCAAGAGAAGTTTTCTATATAAGAGATTGTCACATCCCGCTTTGCCATTCACGGCACAAAGCAGGGTGATTTTGCTATAAATAAACCGATTTGTAAATAAGGCTTTACTTGCCGCTAAGAATATCTTTTACCAACTCTGATATCGACGGAATAAACCCGTCCGCATAATAAGAATCGGTTGCGAAACGATATCCGTTAGCACCGGAAAACATAACTCCATTTTCCGGATTGCCATGAACGGCTTCGTCCAAAGCTCGCTGAATGCAAAAAGTTCTGGGGTCAGAAAGCTTGCCGGTAGTTCCGGTTTCCGAATGCTGAGACCAAGCGGAAAAACGGCATTGCGACAAACAGCCTTTGCAATTTTTCAATTCGCTTTTGATTTGCGATTGTTCCTCCGGCGTAACGAATACAACCGTAGAGTCCGGAGTGCGAACAATAATACTGCGTCCTTGGTGCTGATATTTTTCGGCTTTTGCCTTATCTGATTCGGATACGTAAATATTTTCTGCCAAGGAAACCGTAAAGCCTTCTTCCGGCTTTTCACGGTATGCTATTTCCGTTGCATTGCGGACAAGCATATTATTGACAAAGTCATTACGCATTGCCCGAGAATAAAAACCCGTCGGGCTTAAATACTGACCAATAATATCTTCCTTTTGCAAAGACATTATCCGTTTGTACCAAGTATTGGAGGTGGTGCTTTCTTTGGTAAGAAGCGGGCGAGTGCCAATTTGAAAAGCTATACTGCCAAGATTTTCATCATTAAACCATGAAGAGAAATCTTTTAATGACCAAACGCCTCCCGCCATGATAACCGGAACTTCATCACTGATACCGGCATTTCTCATCGCCGCACGAATATCCACAACTTTTTTATACGGGTCTTGCGGAAAGTCCGGATTGTCGTTGTTGGACATTCCGTCATGACCGCCGGCAAACCAAGGGTCTTCGTAAACTACTCCGCCAAGGTATTCGGGATACTTTTTATAGCCCCTTGCCCACAAAGCATTAAAAGCTCTGGCCGAAGAAACTATAGGTAAATAGTAAATCCCAAAAGCAGAGGTAATTTCGGCAAGCTTAAACGGCATACCCGCACCGCAGACAACGCCGTCAAGCTTTCCTTTTACTTGAGATAAAACCCCCGCCATGATTTCTTGCGAGGAACCCATCTCCCATAAAATATTTAATAAAAGTGCGCCTTTACCGCCGGATATATCATAAGCAAGATTTATCTGATCAATTCCACCTTTAATTGATTGCTCGACAAACTGACGATGCTTTGTCGGGCGGTCTTGCGCATCAATTGTATAGGGAATTATCTGACCGTCTTTGCTCAACATATCCGGGCAAATACCCGAAACCGTGCCAACGGCTCCGGCAGCGGCAAAAGCCCCCGCCGTATTACCATTGGATACCGCAATGCCTTTACCGCCTTCCACTATGGGAAGGACGGTTTTTCCGGCAATTTTAACTTCAGGTACGGTAAACACCGGCAACCTCTTATTCGCCTTCTTTGACGGAAGTTTCTTCCGCCACAGGAGCCTCTTCCTTCGCCAAATCAAGATCGGCTCCGGTAGCTTGGTCAACCCGCTTCATCGAAAGCTTGATTTTACCGCGGTTGTCAATGCCCATGCATTTTACTTTTACATGGTCACCTTCTTTAACAACGTCGGTTACTTTGCCTACTCGCCTGTCAGCCAGTTCGGAAATGTGAATGAGGCCGTCTCTGGCGCCAAGGAAGTTTACAAAAGCACCAAAGTCCATAATCTTGACTACGGTACCGTCATAAATAGTTCCAACTTCCGGCTCGGAAACAATTTCCTGTATCCATTTCAAAGCAGCTTCGCCGGCTTCCTGAGCAACAGAGGCAATCTTGATAATACCGTCGTCGTTAATATCAATCTTGCAACCGGTCTTTTCCGTAATCTCTCTGATTACTTTACCGCCGGTGCCGATAACATCACGGATTTTATCCTTAGCAATCTGGATAGTCGTAATCCGAGGTGCATTTTCGTTAATCGTATTGCGGGAAGAAGTAATGGCTTTGGCCATTTCACCAAGAATGTGAGTACGGCCTTCTTTTGCCTGCTTCAATGCGGTTTCCATAATCTCCGGTGTAATGGAAGTAATTTTAATATCCATCTGCAAAGAGGTTACACCGTGAGCGGTACCGGCAACTTTAAAGTCCATATCGCCAAGGTGGTCTTCATCACCCATAATATCGCTTAAAATGGCGAACTTATCTCCGTCAGTAATCAAGCCCATGGCAATACCGGCAACCGGACTTGCCAAAGGAACACCGGCGTCCATTAATGCCAAAGAAGAACCGCATACCGTAGCCATGGAAGAAGAACCGTTGGATTCCATAATTTCCGAAACTACACGAATGGTATAGGGGAACTCTTCCTTGGAAGGAAGCATCGGGTGAATGGCACGCCAAGCAAGCTTACCATGACCGATTTCACGACGACCGGGAGAGCTTTGACGCTTTACTTCGCCAACAGAATAGGCAGGGAAGTTATAATGCAGAATAAACGGTTCACGGTATTCACCAGCCAAATCGTCAATAATCTGTTCGTCCTGATCCGTACCCAAAGTGGCAACAACCATAGCCTGAGTCTCTCCACGAGTGAAGAGAGCCGAACCATGAGCGCGAGGAAGAACGTTTACTTCGCATTCAATCGGACGAACCGTTTTGGTGTCACGTCCGTCAATACGAACGCCGCTTTTTAAGATTTCACCGCGGACTGTGTCGTATTCAATGCTGAACAATACCCGAGCGGCAACTTTAACTTCGGCTTCATTATCGCCAAGGCTTTCAACGGCGGCTTTGCGAAGCTCCGCCAACTTTTCCTGACGTTCAAGCTTGTCATGAATACGATAAGCTTCGGCAATCGCTGCGCCAAAATCTTTAGTAAACTTTTCCTGAACGCTTTTAACTTCGGCAGGAATCTCTGGTACCGGCCATGGGTCTTTGGCACATTCTTCCGCCATATCAATAATCATATTGATAACCGGCATAAAGGATTCATGACCAAAGTTTACTGCGCCAAGCATGACTTCTTCGGTAAGCTCTTTGGCTTCGGATTCAACCATCAAAACGCCTTCGGTAGTTCCGGCAACAACCAGATTCAAAGCGCTTTTTGCTTTTTCTTCCGGAAGCGGATTTAAAACATACTTGCCGTCAACATAACCGATTTTTGCAGCACCGATAGGACCAAGGAACGGAAGACCGGAGAAGGTCAATGCCGCAGAAGCAGCAATCATGGCAACGATATCCGTATCGTTTTCCATATCATAGCTGATAACCGTACAGGTTACTTGGGTTTCATTATTAAAACCGTCGGCAAATAACGGACGTATCGGACGGTCAATTAAACGAGAAATTAAGGTTTCTCCTTCGGAAGGGCGTCCTTCTCTGCGGAAGAAATTGCCCGGAACCCGACCGGCGGCATAGGATTTTTCCTGATAATTAACCGTCAGCGGGAAGAAATCTTCGGAAGCGTCCGGAGTCGTTCTGGACGCGCATACGGCGCAGTGAACTATGGTATCGCCATATTGGACTATTGCGGCCCCATCGGCCTGTCTGGAAATCTTTCCGGTTTCAATGGACAGAGTGCGTCCTCCCCACTCTATCTCTTTGCGACAAACTTTAAACATCGACATATATTTAACACCTACATAACATATAAAACATACAAACATAAAGCACCGGCCGAATACGGCCGATGCTTCGTTGTTTACTTACGTAAACCAAGTCTCTTGATTATGCTCTCATATCTTTCCTGAGATTTATCCTTTACATAATCAAGAAGTCTTCTTCTTTGACCTACCATCATCAAAAGTCCTCTGCGAGAGTGGAAATCTTTGTGATGATCTTTCATGTGCTGAGTCAGGTTGTTAATTCTTTCGGTAAGAATAGCTACCTGAACTTCCGGAGACCCTGTGTCTCCTTCTTTAGTTGCGAACTCTTTAATAAGTTCTGCCTTACGGGCATTAGTAATCGACATCGTATACTCCTATTAATCTATCGATTTTACCAAAACTCGGAAAGGTTGGATAAATGCACCCTCTATCCGAGCTAACGATATAACCTTGCCGTTATAAGTCATCTTTAGGACGGCGTCCCTTGGAAGCTCTGTTACCTTATTCCGCTTAACAATCGGAATAACCGGAAGCTGAGTTCCGGCGGCAAGTTTTCCTGCTTCTTCCCGCATTAGGGCCAGAGCCGGGATGCCGGCCAGCACGGTCTCTAATGAAAAAAGAGAGTCAGAACCTTGGGCAATATGCTCCAAAACTTCGGAATTATCCAGTGAAATCGCATCAGCTTCCTTAAATACTCCGCATTTAAGGCGCCGAAGAACGGTAACATGGCCGCAAGTATTAAGCACTTTTGCCAAATCTCTGGCTAAAGAACGAACATACGTTCCTTTGCCGCAGACTACTTCAAAGTCGGCATGATTTTCATCAATAACCGCTTCAAGAGTCAATGCTTTTATTTCAACCTCTCTGGGAGGTATGTTTACCGGTACTTTTTTGCGTGCTAAATCATACGCTCTTTGACCGGAAATCTTGATTGCAGAGTAAGCCGGCGGAGTCTGCTGTATCTTGCCGACAAACTGCGGTAAAACTTTTTCTATCTCTTCTGCCGACGGGCGAACCGAAGAATGGCCGATTATTTCCCCTTCGGAGTCGTCGGTATCCGTGGCTTCGCCCCACTTAACCCGAAAACGATAAACTTTCTCTCCGTCCATAACGTAATTTACCGTCTTGGTCGCTTCGCCCAAAGCTATCGGTAACACTCCGGTTGCCAAAGGGTCAAGCGTTCCGCCATGGCCGATTTTCGCCGCATGAGTCAAGTGCTTTAACTTGCTGACAACGTCATTGGAAGTAAAGCCTTGGGGCTTATCAATAATCAGCCAACCGGTTATATCTTTTTTCTCCGGCTTTGGTGCAGGAGAAAGCTTTTCTTTATTCATCTTCTTCACCGTCGGAGTTTAAATCCCTTTGAACTTCGGGAAGATGCAAAAGCTGATTTATATGGTGGGCTTCTTCAAAGCTTTTATCCGCCAAAAAGGTCAAATCCGGAGTAATCCGAAGACGAACTTTCTGCCCCAAAGCTTTGCGAAGCTGTCCTTTGTGAGAACTGAGCGCAGAGATTATTTCCTTTACGTCTCCCCCGCCCAAAGGAGCCACAAAAACTTTCGCTATGCTGAAATCCGGAGAGATTCTTACTTCGCTGATGATAACCCGAAAACCTTCGACGGTGGAGTCGTGAAGTTCTCCACGCTCCAGAGTCTCGGCTAAAACCCTACGGATTTCTTCGCCGACACGCAGTTGACGTTGAGAAGGTTCATGAGCAGGATTTCTTTTCGCCATAACTCTGCCTTAAACCTTCACGTCGATATGAACGGCGATTTCTTCGACTTCAAAACACTCGACCTTATCGCCTGCCTTCAAGTCATCGTAATTTTCAAAGCTCATACCGCAATCAAAGCTTTCCCGAACTTCACGAACGTCATCTTTAAACCGTTTAAGCTGCGTCAATGCGCCGGTATAAATAACTACGTCATCACGAAGCAAGCGAACTTTGGCTCCACGGCGGACAACGCCTTCGGTAACCATACAACCGGCAACTTTACCAACTTTGGTAATGTTAAAGACTTGGCGAATATCAGCGTAACCGATAATCTTTTCTTTCAATTCCGGAGCAAGCTTGCCTTCCAAAATCGTTTTAACTTCGTTGGCAACGTCGTAAATAATCGAATAGTAACGAATATCTACATTGTCCCGTTTGGCAAGTTCACGAGCCTGCGGATTGGCACGGACGTTAAAGCCGATAATCATCGCTTCCGAAGCTTTGGCAAGCGTAACGTCAGATTCATTAATACCGCCAATGGCCGCATGAAGAATCTTTACCTTAATCTTATCATTGGCAATCTTTTCCAAAGTGCCGCTTAACGCTTCGACCGAGCCTTGAACGTCGCCTTTAATCAATACCGGTATTTCCATAGTTTCACCGGCTTTAATCTTGGCAAACATTTGTTCCATTGTTCCACGAGCGCTCTTTACCTGTAGGGCTTCACGCTCTTTGCGCTGACGATAAGAAGCAATTTCTCTGGCTTTGTTTTCATCGGCAACCACGATAAAGTCATCGCCGGCATCAGGTGTTCCCTGTAAGCCAACAACCTCTACCGGTTCGGAAGGACAAGCCTGTTCCAAACGTTTGCCATGTTCGTTAACCAAAGCACGAACACGCCCCCATTCTTTACCAGAAACAAAAATATCTCCGATACGCAAAGTACCACGCTGAATCAAAACGGTGGCAACCGAACCTCTGCCTTTTTCCATTTTGGCTTCAATAACCGCTCCTTCCGCCATAGCGTTCGGGTTAGCTCTGAGATTCAAAACCTCGGCTTGAAGCAGAACGGCTTCAACCAACTTATCCAAATTAAGGCGCTTTTTCGCAGATACTTCCACGGCTAAAACATCACCGCCCAAGCTTTCAACAACAACTTCATGCTGAAGTAAATCCATGCGGACTTTATCCGGATTGGCACCCGGAACGTCAATTTTGTTGATAGCAACAACTATGGGTACATTAGCCGCTTTGGCATGGTGGATAGCTTCAATGGTCTGAGGCATAATACCGTCATTAGCCGCAACAACCAGAATAACAATATCCGTAACTTTAGCACCACGAGCACGCATAGCCGTAAATGCGGCGTGACCCGGAGTATCAATAAAGGTTACTTTTTCGCCACTGGGCATCTTTACCTGATAAGCACCGATGTGCTGAGTAATTCCTCCGGCTTCACCTTCGGCAACATTCGCTGAACGCAAAGCGTCAAGCAAAGATGTTTTACCATGGTCAACGTGTCCCATAACCGTTACGACCGGCGGACGGGAAAGCAAGTCTTCTTCTTTGTCGCTGTCTCGCTTCAAGATTTCTTCCACGTCAGAGTCGGCAACACGGCGGAACGGGTGGCCAAGCTCTTCCGCTACCAACTGCGCCGTATCGGCATCAATCGTCTGAGTAATCGTTGCCATAACGCCAAGCTTCATCAAAACTTTGATAACGGCGGCGGCACGCTCTGCCATACGGTTAGCAAGTTCCTGAACCGTAATTGTTTCCGGAATAACGACTTCACGCAAAATCCTTTCCGAAGATTTAAGCTGTTCTGCGTGTTTTTGTTTTTCTTTTTCCCGTGAACGACGGATAGACGCAAGACTACGTCCACGAATCATACGATCATCATCTTCATCATTTAAGGCTGAAGTTATGGAAATACGACTGCCACGACGGCGTTCTTCGGTACCTTTCCGCTTTACATGACGGGCAGATATTTCTTCTTCCATAGCCTTTTTACGGTTTACCAATCTGCTTTTATCGTCATCTTCGGCATTGTTGTGATGAGTCTTGCGGGCAATATCTCTTTTACCTTCCAACTTATCAGGATTGGGAGGAACAACCGGTTCCGCCACTGCCGGAGTTTCCGGTTTTGCATACTTAGGACGAGAAGTATCCGCAACGGGTTTTTCAATCTTTTCCGGTTCTTTTTCCTGCTCTTCTTTTGTTTTGGCGGCGGCTTCTTCTTTGGCTTTTTGTGCTTCCAAAGCCCGCTGTTTTTCTTCTTCAAGAGCTTTTTGTTTGGCTTCTTCCTCTGCCTTTATAGCATCTTGCAAAACTTTTAAGCGGTGAGCCTTTTCCTTGTCCACAGAAAGAGCTTCTCTGGCATCTTGCTGATTATTGCTGTCCGGACCAAAAACTCTTTTCTTTTTGACTTCTACGGTAACAACTTTGCTGCGGCCGTGGGTAAAGTTCTGGCGAACACGGTTGGAATCCAGCGGCTTTTTTAATTCTAACTTACCTTTGTTTAAGGTTAGCGGGGTTCTTTGGTCTTTATCTTGGGTATCGCTCATACTATAAATCTGGTCCTACATTCTTGGTTCAATACTGCCCTTCCGAAAAAGCCTGAGCCTTTGCAATTCCGCTTCCAGCGTATCCGTTAATTTTCCCGAATACAAACCAACAAAAACACAATTGCTGCGGCCTAAGGCCTCTCCTTGTTCTTCTGCGGTTAAATCCCGCATTATCTTCATGCCTTCCGGCAAGTTTTTAAGCTTGGCTAAACTGCCATCTGCTCCGTCAGCCGCAAAAAGCAAAGTTTGAACCTTACCTTTGCCTAATGCCGCTTCAACCTTTTCAAATCCGGCAACAACTTTACCAGATTTTTTTGCTATCCCTAAAAGATTTTTGCACCGTTGGCCTAAAAGATTGTCCAAAATGGTCAATAAATCTTCCGGTATAACAACATCATGCCTCGCCGCTTTGGTAAACCAGCGCTTGGACAAGAGAGCCGTTTCAACAATGTCTCGGCGTGCATTCAACCAAAAACCTTTTCCGGGAAGCTTTGCTTCTATATCCGGAGTAAGCAGATTTTCAGGGCCTAAAACAAAGCGAATCATTCTCTCCCGAGGAAGCAAATCCCCGCTTATAAGGCACTTGCGAACCGAAACATCGTCCGTAACGGAGATGCCGGTTTTCTTAAACCGTGGCGGTCTCCTCGTCGGCAAACCAATGCTCCCTTGCTTTCATTATCATATTGTTGGCTTGTTCTTCGGAAAGAGCTTTATCGCCAACAATTTCTATTAACTCATCGCTAGCCAAATCGGC
Source organism: Alphaproteobacteria bacterium (assembly GCA_017507765.1). Lineage (GTDB taxonomy): Bacteria > Pseudomonadota > Alphaproteobacteria > CACZRW01 > CACZRW01 > RGIG5556. The sequence continues at coordinate 8,925 of JAFWAG010000018.1, forward strand.
AAAATCGTCAAGGGTCTTTACGCCCTTTTCGCCTAAGGCTACCAACATGGACGAGGTCAAACCTGCAATCTCTGCAAGCTCGTCAGCTACGCCCATTTCCTTTCTGGCTGCTTCATCTGCAATCAACTTCTTTTCCAAGTATGTCTTGGCTCGGTTTTGCAGTTCGGCAGCAATTTCTTCGTCAAAGCCTTCGATGTCCGTCAAATCGTCCAAAGCTACATAGGCAACGTCTTCAACGCTCGAGAAGCCTTCCGTAACCAAAAGATGCGCAATAACATCGTCAACGTCCAATGCATCAATAAACATCTGTGAACGCTGTTTGATTTCGTTCTGACGAGTTTCCGCTTCTTCTTTTTCGGTCATGATATCAATGTACCAACCGGTCAACTGCGAAGCCAAACGAACATTCTGTCCACGGCGACCGATGGCTAAAGAAAGCTGGTCATCGGGAACAACAACTTCAATACGGTTGGTTTCTTCGTCAAGAACTACCTTGATAACTTCCGCCGGAGCCAAAGCATTAACAATGAAGGTAGCACTGTCCGGAGACCACTGAATAATATCAATCTTTTCACCCTGTAATTCACCGACTACAGCCTGAACACGAGAACCACGCATACCAACGCAAGCGCCGACCGGATCAATGGAAGAATCCTTGGAATAAACCGCAATCTTTGCCCGAGAACCGGGGTCACGAGCAACAGACTTAATTTCTATAATCGAATCATAGATTTCCGGCACTTCCTGCGTAAACAGGCGAGCCATAAACTCCGGATGAGTACGGGACAAGAAAATCTGAGGTCCACGAGGTTCCGGACGAACGTCAACAATATAAGCACGGATTCTGTCGCCGGGGCGGAAAGTCTCTCTGGCAATCAGTTCATCACGGCGCAACAAAGCCTCGGCTCTGCCCAAATCAACAACGACATTGCCGACTTCAACTCTTTTAACTACACCGTTGGCAATTTCACCAACCTTGTCTTTGAATTCGTCAAACTGTCTTTGACGCTCGGCATCACGGACTTTCTGAACAATAACCTGCTTAGCCGTCTGAGCCGCAATACGGCCAAAATCAATCGGAGGCAATGGGTCAACAATAAAAGAACCAACTTCGGCATCGGCCTTTTTCTTCTTCGCCTGAGACAATGGAAGCTGAGTAACTTCGTTTTCAACTGCGTCATCTTCAACAATTTCGATATAGCGCATAAGCTTTATTTCGCCCGTCTTACGGTCAATGAATGCACGAACGTCATGTTCGGCTCCGTATTTAGAGCGGCCGGCTTTTTGAATAGCCTGTTCCATAGCAATTAAAACTTCTTCTTTATCAATACCTTTATCTCTGGCAACCAAATCGGCTATCTGCAAAAGTTCCGGACGAGGTAAAGCAGCTACATGTTCCATAATTAAAAGCCCTTATTTCCTTTAGTTACAGCGTTAATCAATTCATCAGTTATAATAAGTTTTGCCTTGGATATAACGGAAAACGGTATGTGAACCGTTATGCCTTTATCTTCAATGGCCATTTCAATATCATCGGCGTCAGAAACTCCGGTGATTTTTCCTTTAAACCTTTTGGCTCCGTCAACCGGAACTTCGGTTTCAACTTTGGCGGCAAAACCTTGGAAACGGCGGAAGTCAGCCGGCTTCATCAACGGACGGTCAAGTCCGGGAGAGCTGATTTCCAAAGAATAACGGCCGGATATGGGATCGGCAACGTCCAAAACCGCAGAAAGCTCTCTGCTGATATTGGAACAGTCATCAATGGTCATCGCGGCAAGGTCTTTTCTTTCCGCCATTATTTGCAGTACCTGACGAGAATCTCCACCATGCATGGACAGGCGGACTAAGTCATAACCCATGTCCGTTAAAACCGGTATGACAAGTTCTTCGAGTCGTTCATATCTTTGCATCTTAAAGACATCTCCTAAATAACAAAAAAAGTGGGCTACCGCCCACCCCCATAATTGCCGAATAAGGCACTACAAGAATGTATGTTTTGTTTTATAGCAAACTTTTCCGAAATTGCAAGTTTTTTTCTTTAATGGCGTATTTAAATCAGTTAGCTATCTTCTTAATAGATGCATAACCGTAAACTGAAGTGTTTCCACCGCTAGTCGTACCGCCACCCCAATTAGAGTTACCTCCTGCTGTAAGCGAACAGGAATATCCCGAAGCACAATAGCCGCTTCCTCCCCAGGCGTAAAACCAGCTTCCCTGCCAATATCTGCCTCCGCTTCCTGTCGTAGAGGTACTGGTATTCTGGTTTGAAGAAGTAGCCAAGGAAAGGGTATTTAAGCTATACCCAAAAGCCATACTTTGATTGTAATTACAGCCTCCGCGGCCTCCGCGATATCCACCGCCTCCATAACAATAAGATACACCGCCGCCAACCGCCATGATTAACGTATCGCCCAGGTAAACCCCCATTCCTATTCCACCGACATAAGTTCCTGTGGTACCATGTCCATCGGCAGAACGAAACGTTATGTTAGTATTGCTGGGTACGGTTACGGAAACCGTGCCTATACCGCCGTAACCATTTGCTCTATTGCGGTCAATCTCACAATATTTTCCGGCTCCGGCTTTCAAGGTAATAAGGTATTTTCCCGCACAGGCATTATATTCTCCTAATACACGGATTCCAGATCCATTGGTACTTACGGTGTTATTAACAATAACTTCCGAATTAAGAGCAGGATTGAAAGAGCAACAGGCACAACATTCCGTAGAAACGCTGTTTGCAGCAGTAACGATATTATCCGTTCCGCTTCTGGAACTATCGTAATTGATAATATTATCGCAGGTGTTGTTATAAGAATTATCATAGCCATAGCGGCAGGAAATATCTTCTGTTGCGTTAACTCTGTTGCATTCGGTAATAGTTTCCACTGCCGTTGCCACTCTGCCGCTGACAAAATAGCATGGACGGTTAGTCGCCACCGTTTGGCTTGAGTTAATGTAATAGTACTTTGACGCAGCCGCTGTATTGCTAGCTATGATACGGTCGCAACTTCGGTTATAATTATTAAGCCAGCCATACTGACACGCAGCCGAACTGCCGGAAGCGGAGTTATTACACTGAGTTTGGACTTCTCCCGCATTGGCTATTCTTTTACTGGCAAAGGCGCAAGGGTTGTTTTCGCTATAAGTCGTATTACCGCTGACAAACGTATAAAATCCCGTTGGAGCAGTATTCCATGCTCCTATGATTGCCGCACAACTGCGGCTTATCTTACTGTTTTCCCAATCATAGCGGCGGGCTATGGCATCGGTCTTTACGCCAGTAATAAGCTCGGCGGCGGTAGGAAGTTCTCCTTTAACAAAATAGCAAGCGCGTTCAACTTGCGTAGTTGCGCTGGTTGTAAGTTTGTATATTCCCGAAGGGGCATCAAATCCTGCTCCCTTATATTTTATGGCTATTTCTAAACAACTGCG